>NZ_JBMDIJ010000024.1:0-73612 GCF_057808595.1 Pseudomonas sp. FG98
GCTGCGCGGTCCTTTCGCGGGCAAGCCTCGCTCCTACAGGCGATTGGCGGATCAGAAGTAGTACGGGAATTTCAGGCTGAAGGTGAAGTCCGGCGCGTCGTCGGTGAGTCCGATGGACAGGTTCGGCACGACGGTCAGCTTGTCGGTGGCGGCCACGGTCATGCCGACGTTGAAGTAGGCGGCGTTGGCGTCGCTGCCGACGATGGTGGTCCAGTCCTCGCCATCGGCCTTGGTCTTGGCGCGACGCACGATCAGGTCGGTGACGGAGAACGACATGCTCATCTTCTCGTTGAGGGCGAAGGCGATGCCCGCACCGATCTGGAAGCTGTCGCCCAGCTTGACCTTGCCCGGGACCTTCTGGTTTTCCGTGGAGCTGATATCGCTGAACGAGTCCTCCAGGTTGTAGGTGTAGGACAGGCTGCCGAACAGCACCGCCGGATCGAAGGTCTTGACCAGCGAGATGCCGGGGGTAATGGACCAGACCCCGTTGCCGGTGGGCAGGCTTTCCGGATAGCTCAGGCTGTCGTTGCCGGGATCCTGGCGGAACTTGATGCCATAGGGTTCCTTGCCGGTAGGGGCCTTGACCCGCAGGGAGACCACTGCGTCCGGGGCATATTCCGACTCGTCCATGAATTTGTAGGCAATGCCGACGTTGACATCGCCCAGGGTCGGGTCGCGGGTGACGCTTTTGTCCGACAAGGCCGCGCCCGAGCCGCCGGCACCGCCGGACTGGAAGGTGGAGTCGCGATAGACCACGGGAACGTTGACATCGAACTGCCAGCGCTGGTCGAAGTTGTAGCGCGCGGTCAGGTCCAGGGTCCAGGTGTCGGCTTTGATCCGGTCGAGGTTGATATTGCCGAGGAAGATCGAGTCCAGAGCGAGAAAGCCGTTGAGCGTCAACTGCTTGGTGTCATAACGGGCGTAGGTGATGCCTGTCTCGAAGCTGAACTTGCCGCCGCCGAAGAAGCCGCTGGCTTCGTCGTACAGGTTGGAAACGCTTTGCGCCGGCTCCGAATCGTCCTTGAGTGATTCGCCGTAGGAGCTGCCGGTGCCGGAAGCGGCAACGGTCTGCTCGCTACCATGGACCGGCTTGGACGCTGGCGAACGCACCAGGCGCTTGGGTTGGCTGGCGGCCGGCTGGTCCTCGACCTGGCGAACCCGCTGCTCAAGCACCATCAGCGCCTGCTGCTGCTGTTCGTAGCGTTGCTTGAGGGCCTGCAACTCCTGTTTCAAGGCCTCTACCTGGGGATCCTGCGCCGCGTAGAGCAGCGACGAAGGGACTAATGTGCTCAGACAAACGACTGCATTGAATGACAACGAGCGGTGCATAGGTCAGCCATCCTTTCCAACTGCGCAATAAGTTGCAACAGAGCGTAGATCAATATCCTGAAATACGAAGGCCCTTGAGCTGATCGAGATTGCAATTCAGGGCGCCTGCAGTCGGCAGGTTGTCGCGCAGTACCACATTGAGTTGGGTGAGGTTGTTCACGGCATTGCTGCCACCGAGCAGGGTGGTGCTCTGCATCAGGCCGCCATCGGTCAGGCGCTGCAGGCTGGAGCCCTGGCCGCTGGCGGCCTGGATGCCCATCTGGATCCCGTTGACGGTGGACGAAACACTGACGGTGCCAGCGCCGTTGCTGGCGGTGATGGTGCCGCCGCTGGCCAGCGCCTGGCCTATTGGCGTGCTTGTTTGCGGTGCCTGGCTGGCTTCGCTGACGTTGATCTGTACGTCGTTGTAGGCGCTATTGTTGTCGCCGGCGGCGCGGGTCACCTGGACGACCCCCTGGCCGCTGCCGAGGCCGGCGCCGCCGGTCACGCTGCCGGAGCCCTGGGCTGTTGAAGTGCCAGTGCCGGTTTCGCTGGTGGTAGAGACGTAGAACTGCGGCTTGAAGGTGGATTGCGACACCTGCAGCGTCGCCGTGGCCCCCAGCCGGTCACCATTGGCGTTCTGCCAGGTGCTGCTCATGACCACGCCGAAGCTGATGATGCGCCCGGGCATTACGTAGCGGCCGCGCAATTGCGCGAGCTCCTGGTCCTTGACTTCGATCGGTTTGAACTGCGCCTGGGCAGGAAGACTGGCCACCACACAGAGGGCCACCAGCCAGCTTGAAGTCTTCATCGCGTGCTCCCGGAGCTCCATGCTCGCTTTTCTTTGGTTAGAAGAAGTCGCTTTGGATGAAACCGAACTCCATCAACTGGGCATCGTCGATGGGTTGGAAGTTGTTGACGCGCTGCTTGGCGGTCAGCGGGGCCGGCGGGTCGAGCAGCGCGTTGGCCTTGTCGTAGCCGGGGCCGATGACGGCGAAGATGATGCCGTTCCAGCCTTTGACGAAGTCGTCGAACTTGTAGCGCTTGTTGCCCAGAACCGGGTCGCCGACGTAGACCCAGTCGTTGTTGGCCCGCTGCATGACGACGAAATGCTTGTAGCCGCGGATATCCATCAGCACCACCACCGGAACGCTCACACTGGCCAGGCTTTCCGGAGGAATCCGGTAACCGCGGGCGCGCATGCCGAGGCTTTCCACGTAGCGCTTCATGTCGAGCATGGAGAAGCCCTGGACGCGGACCTGGTCCTGGTCGGAGTGGGCGAGCATGCCTTCGATGATGTGGGCCTCGTCGACATCCAGCCAGTAGGCTTGCTTGAGGAGGGTGGCGAGGGCGGCGGCGCCGCAGCTGAAGTCGGTCTTCTGTTGCACGATGTTGGCGAAGCGTCGCTCGCGGATGCTTTGCACTGGCTTGTAGATCACTGTGCCACCGGGCAGGGCGGCGACTGCCATCCTCTGTACGGCACCGGCCTGGCCGGCTTGCATGCCCAGGACCACCAGCAGCGTCAGCATGAACGCGCGCATGACCTTCCCCCCATCCATTGAATTCAAGGAAAGGGGCCCCGAAGGGCCCCGATCAAGGTTGCTGTTACATGCCGGTGCAGGCACGGCAGCCTGCGGCGATGGACAGCGAGTTGCTTTGTTGGTTGCCCGAGCCAGCCGAGACGTTGGCACCGACGTTGCCCGACACGCCGTTCAGCGAGTTGGTCAGCGACGCGGTGTTGGTCACTGGGTTGACCCAGCCGCTTGGGGTCAGCACTTGGTAGGAGGCTACGCCGAACAGCGCGAAGTCGCCTTCCTCGTGGAACTTCAGCGGATCCTTGTCGGTACGGCCACCACGATCATTGTTATGACCACCACCATGACCGCCATTGCTGCTTTCGTCTTCCACATAGCCCCAACCGTTGCCTTCGTACTTGCCGTAGGCAGCGAAGCTGGCGTGGAGGGTTTTGGTGTCGTAGGTGCGATCAGCCTCGTTGCTCACGTTCAGGCCGGTAGTGGTCTGGTTGGCCGCGGCACTGGCCATGGCGACCCGGCCGCCGGACACGGCGATGGCGAGGTTGTTTTTCTGTTGGTTGAAGTCGCCGGCGGTGACGTTCACGCCGATGTTGCCGGAGCTGCCGTTGGCCGAGCTGTTGAGGGTAGCGGTGTTGCGGGTGGAGTAGTTCTTCACAGTGTTGGACACGTTGTTCTGGGTCGCACTGGAGACTGCCATGGCGCTGCCGAAGATGAAGCTTTCGTCGGCGGTGGCGATGGCGGCAACGTTGTCCTGCTGGTTACCGTCGCCGGCGGCGGTGTTGGCGCCCAGGTTGCCCTGCGAGCCGTTGGCCGAGTTGTCCATTTTCGCGTCGTTGCGGGTAGCTTCGTTTTTCACCCAGTTGCCGGCGTTCGATTGGGTGTCGATGACCGTGGCGGCGGCACCGGCATTGACCAGCAGGCTCAGGAGATAGCTGGTGTTGTTGTCGTGACCGCCATTGTGGCCGCCGTTATGACCGCCGTGGTTGTCGTTGCGTCCGCCCGCGTGTGCAGCAACTGCCATGACCGCTGCGAGTGCGAATACCAGAGGCTTGAGTGCCATTTGTGGTTTCATGGTGTTTCTCCGCATTATCTTTTTTGATTGTTAAGTGTTGTGTTGCTGGTTTCGGGTCAGTCAGCGACCCGGACGCTCAGGGTGTTGGCCATTCGGTTGCCCACCCCGGCGCTCTGATTCAACTGGACTACGCCGCGGCTGCCGCTGAATGCCTGGTCGCTGGTGCTGACCTGGCGGCTGCCGGGGGCTTGGCCCGTTGGATCGGAGCTGTTGGACAGCGCCACGTTCTGCTGGAGCAGGACGCTGTCATCGATGCTTTGCGGTACCGCGCTGATGCTGATGCGCACCGCGTTGGCCTGTTGCGTGCCGGCCCCGGCGGACTGGTTGAGGCCCAGTACGCCGCTGCCGTTGCTGAATGCGTTGCCGCTGATGCTGGCGCTGGCATCCACGGCACGGCTGGCCGGGGTGTCGATGCGCTGGATGATGTGGGTAGTGGCCTGGGCTTCATGGCCGATGGCGATGGCCCGGCTGTTGTTCTGTTGCTGCTGGTCGCCGGCGGCCTGGTTGATCGACAGGTTGCCCTTGTAGCCCTGGGCGCTGCTGCCGATGTTGGCGTTGTCCTCGACTGGTGAGGCGGCGAAGCTGGAAGCGGAGCAGAACAGGGCGATGTAGAGCAGGCTGGCCTTCATCTTATTTGCCCCCGGTCAGCATCTGCAGGGGAGCCAGCCCGGCTCCAATGGCACCACCGACCCGGTTGGAGATTCCGGCGCCGGCGCCACCACCGGCGGCTCCGCCACCCAGACCATTGGCGCCGCCCATGCCCGGCAGAGTGCTCGGTACTGCATTGACGCCACGCACGCCGCCGGCATCCGGCAGCAGCACGCGGTTGACCGCCAGGCCGCTGGCGACGCTGGCGAAATCGCCGTCGCTCAGTTCGTTGCTGGTCTGCCCGGTAATGCGATCGGAGGAATTCAGGTTGACGGTGGTGGGACTCGGATCGGGACGATCCTGGCGAACAGCGGCACGGGTATGCACATCGCGGGTCAGGACCACCACGCCATTGCCTTCGGCCTGGGCCTGTACAGCGAGAAGGGAGGCACCAAGGGCGCATCCGGCAAGCATGAGGTGAAGCAGGCTTTTATTGTGAGTCCCCACGGCGGCGGTTCCTTCTTCTGGTCGCTGGCCCTGCTCAGCGTTGCGAGAGAAAGAGCAGAAGCCGTGCCGCTTTTTATTTTTCCTTGGGGATCAGTAGCTTGCGGGAATATGACGAGAATGCTTCGCGCTGGCTGTTAAGCCGCTGATACAGGCCGCGAGGCGTCGCCGGCAAAACAGCGAAGCAAGGCCTGCCAGCGGCCCTTGCAGTGCTTGTGTATCGGCGCGTTAACACTCTTGGCGAGGGCAGCGGTACAGGCTCTGTTTCGGGCATTGGCCTGTTTGCCGGTGTTTCAGCGGTTTAACACTCGGTGGCGCAATCTGCTGGCTTGCCGTCCAGCAATCGTTGCACGGCAGCCAGCACAGTGGCGCGGCGGCTGGACCAGTCGCCTTCGATGATCTGCAGGGGTTGGCCATGTTCTTCCAGCCAGCGGCGGCTGTCAGCGAAGAACACCCGGCGCTCGTCCAGCGCCGGCTGGCTGCGCTGGCCATCGGCGATCCATGGCACGCCGTCGGGGCTGAGCAGCAGGTGCAGGTCGTAGCGGCGCGCCAGCAGCGCTGGTTCCAGCCAGTCCGGGCAGTCGTTGAACAGCACCCGGCTCCACAGCATGTTGCTCAGCAGATGGGTGTCGAGGATCAGCAACGGTGGCTGGCGGCGGCGGGCGGCGTCTTCCCAGGCCAGTTGCCCGGTGGCGATGGCCGGGATGTCGGCATAGCAGGTGTCGCGCTGCTGCTCGTCGATGAAGTGGCGCACGTATTCGCCTACCAGTTCGCCGCCGAAATGCGCCTGGATCTCTGCGCCCAGCCAGCTCTTGCCGCTGGATTCCGGCCCGGCCAGCACCAGTACTTTCATGCCGCCACCAGTGCCGGGTCGCGCCGCCATTCACGCAGGCCCTGGATCGCCAGCAGGGTGAACAGGGCGTACAGGCCGGCGGTGAGGTACAGGCCTTGCCAGAGGAACAGGCCGACGCAGACCGCATCGATGACGATCCACAGCGCCCAGCACTGCACGCGCTTTTGCGCCATCCAGAGTTGCGCCACCAGGCTGAAGCCGGTGATCGCAGCGTCCAGCCAGGGCTGTTCGGCGTCGGTCCAGCTGCTCATGGCGGCGCCGAGGGCGACGCTGATCAGCAGCCCGACCAGCAGGCCGAGATTGACCTGGGCGGGCAACAGCAGGCTGACCTTGCGCGCTTCGCGCTGGCTGTCCGGACGGGTCCATTGCCACCAGCCATAGACCTGCAACGCGGCATACACGCCTTGCAGCGACATCTGCGAGTACAGGCGCATATCGTGGAACAGCCAGCAGTACAGCAACACCATCACCAGGCCGATCGGCCAGCACCAGGGATTCTGCTTGACGGTCAGCCAGACGGAGAGGGCGCCAAGGGCGGCAGCGAACCATTCGAGGCCGGACATCGGCGCTCCTTATTGCATGGACAAAGTGGGGCCGGATTGTACCTGCATGGGATTTTTCTGACAGCGCTTGCACAGGCGCGGACCTGACATTTTTGCCAGTTATCCGCCCGGGGGCTTTCTGTCAGGCTTTGGTACCCGGCGTCGGTCAGTGGTTCGCGGTTTTCCTTTCGCCCGGAACCGTAAACCTGAACGGCGAAGGAGATCTGCGTCATGCGAATGTCCCCCGATAAAGCCCTGCTCTTGCTGGTCGCGCTGCTGTGTACGTGGTCGACGGCCAGGGCGGAAACCTGCGCCCAGACCTTGAAGCTGATCCAGGAGCTGTACAACAACACCGCCAATGCCTGCCCCAGCGGCGAGCCGGCCTCGAACTGTTCGGGCCTGATGATCAGGGGCACCAAGCGCGCCGATCCGGCGAAGGGCGAGAAGTTCGATGTCTGGACTTACCCGCCGGCGAGCGTGCAGAAAGGCGCATCGTCCTATTCGTTGATGCGCACGGACATCAACTTCCAGGACCTTGCCGTCAATACCAACAACGGTTTTATCGCCACGCCGACCGACTATCTCTGCGCCGGCCAGAAACCGTCCTACGTCCAGTGCGCCTTGCCCATGGATGGCTGGACCTGGGAGCGTGGCGATCGCGGTTGCGGCGACAATTCGGCGACCGTCGCTCGCGAGAACTATTGCCAGGACCAGGGCATCAATGACGGCCGTGCCTGGGTTGCCAATTTTCAAAGCAAGCAGCCACCGGGCGGCGCCTGGAGTGCCGATCAATATCGTGGGCAATGCGCCTTCGACCTGGCCCAGGGGCGTGGCCAGGCGGGGCGTTCCAGGGCATTCGCAGGATTCATGGAGGCACGCCGCCTGGTGGGTCCTCGCGAGTTCGCCATGCCTACCGAGCTGCTGGTTTCCAACAAAGACGAGCCCAATATCCTGGCGTGGATCTATACCGAGCCGGGCGGACGCGCCGATGCCCTGAAGAACCAGGCCGACTACCTGGCGAAGACCGGCAACTACCGGCCGGTCATACGCGTGCAGATGCCCAGGTTCCCGGGAGAAAAGGCGCAGTTCTTCTGCGATGAGCAGCAGCCGGGCTTCGCCGGGTACAGCCGGTCGCCCGGATTCTGCAAGCCGGGCGTTGCCTCTACGCCGGGCTTTGGCACGACGACTGGGGCGCAGCCGGTGAACCAGGCCCAGGCTGCTGCTGCGGTCGCGGCGGCTGCACAAGCGCAGGTCGAGGCCGGCTACTGCAAGCAGTACATCGCCAGCACACGCTGGGTGCAGCGTACCGATGTCGGTTTCACCGGGCCGATCTGGTCGCTGGAGGTCACCCCTACCGAATGCGGCCGACGCATCGGCCCGGAGCAGACCGACCGGATGTATGCCGAGCTGTACAACAAGCACAAGAGCGATCCGCGCTGGAACGAAGGGATCAACGCCGGCACCCTGCGTCGGCAATTGGTCTGTCACTTCTTCGCGGCGCGGGAAAAAAACACCTGGAACCTCGAACCGGGTCGGCCCTACGTCTCCCATGAAGGCTCCTTGCGCCTGACCTCTCCCTGCAATCCGACGCCGGCCGATGCCGGTAAATGACCGGCTCCGGGCCCGCCAGTAATGCTTGCTGGCGGGCCCGGCCTTCGGTCGGTTTTCAGCTTCAACTGATATTTTTGTCAGTTTCGCACGAGGAAGTTTCTCGGCAGATTGAGCATGCGGCGTCCAGGTAGTGACCGTTGAGTCGTTGTTGCGTCGGCCCCTTATCGAACTGCTGCGGCAGCTCAGGAGACACAATGATGAGAAGACGTATAGACGGCCGAACCTGGCTGCTGGCGTTGCCATTGCTGATGCAGGCGACGCTGGGCCAGGCGGCGAGCTGTGAAGACACCTTGAAGCAGATCCAGGAGTTCTACAACAAGACGGTGGATACCTGCCCTGGCTCCCAGGGCGAGGCGCAGGCGGCCTACAACTGCTCAGGATTGATGATCCGGGGTACGCAGCGACCAGAGGACGCCGGTGCTCCGGCAGGTTCCTGGTTCGTCTGGCAAACCAGCCCCAAGTCCCGGGAGCAGGGCTCTATTGCGGCAACCTACATGCGCGCGGATTTCATTTTTGCCGACCTGGCCGTCAAGGGCGAGAAAACCACAAACTTCGGCTCCGGCATCGTGGTCGAGCCGCCTTGGCTGGTTGCCAGGGAGGAAGACCGCGGCTACCCCCTTTGCGGCGGGACGAGTGATCTCTGGGCCGACGAGCGCAGCGACCAGGGCTGCGGCGACAATCGGAAAACAGGGGAAACCGAGGCTTCCTGCGAATCGCAAGGTGTCAACGGGCAAAACTGGGTCGACCGCTACTTCACGCCGAACATGTCACAACCCGAGATGATCGGCGGGAAAACCTGCACCTTCGACTTCCGGACCATGGACGGTGCCAAGAGCTCGGACCAGTTCAAGCAACTGATCGACGCGCGCCATGCCATGCAGAATGTCCCGGGCCAGGACGTGGCGTTCAACTCCTATCCCGAGATTCGCTACAGCAACCCGAAGAGCAATGAAACCAAGCCTTGGGCATTTTTCTACAGCGATGCTGCAGGCCGCGATGCTGCGTTGAAGAACCAGGAAGAGTACAAGCAGCAGAAGGGCGTCGATATCCCGGTCATCAAGATTCAGTACCCACGGGACAAGAACAGCAAGGCAAGCTTCTCCTGCGATGCAGGGCCGGGGACAGGTCCCGTTGTGCCCGCTGACAACGCCGGCGGTTGGGGCCCGAACGGTTCGAAGCAATGCTCGCAGTACTTCGAGAAGGTCGAATGGATCCGGCGTCCAGACCCCGGCTTGAAGGCAGAGATCGATTCTGTTTCGGTGGTGCCGACCGCCTGTGGTCGTGAAATCGGTGTCGACCAGACCGATGCCGCGATGGCCGAGATGAAACGCAAGGCCACCGCCTTGCCTGGCGGCGTGGAGAAATGGCGTGACCGGGACATGACCCTGCGGCGCCAGCTTATCTGCCATTACACCCTGGAGGAGAATGGCTTGCCCGTCCGTTACAAGGAAGCGTTCAACCTGGAGCCCACCCGTTCCTACGTCTCCCATGAGCGGTCCCTGCGGGACAAGTGCAATACGCCTTACTCCGAGGAGGTGACGGGGGGCTGGGGCGCGAATGGGTCCAAGCAGTGCACGCAGTACGTCAAGTCGCTCAAATGGGTAACGCGCAAATTCGGCGAGTATGGCAACGAAGACATCAAGTCGCTGGAAGTGACGCCTACCGATTGTGGGCGCAGTCTCGACCCGAACAACGAGGCGGCCGTGAAGGCGATGGTGGACGAGATCAAGTACAAAGCCCTGGCGGATGACGAGCGGGGCAAGGACTACTGGGGCAACAAGGACCCGTCGATGAGCAAGCAGACGGCCTGCCTGGCCAAGCTGTTCAAGAACAAGCCGACCTGGAACCTCGAGTCGAAGCGCCCGAACGAGCTCACCGCCAAGCAGTACGAGGCTGCTCAGTGCAACCCGAGATAAGCTGACTTCCGGCTTGCCTCGACTGCCGATATCCCCATGGATATCGGCAGTTTTTTCACACCCGGAACTGCCCCAGCACCTGCTCCAGGTGCGCGCTCAGGCGATTGAGCGTGCGTCCCGACTCACTGGAATGCTGCGCCGCCAGTGCGGTCTCCCGGGACAGCCCGGCGGTCTCCGTGACATTGCGGTTGATCTCTTCCACCACATGGGCCTGCTGCAAGGTAGCGCTGGCGATGGAGGCATTGAGCGAGGTGAGGTTGTGCAGCGCCTGGCTGATGGCATCCAGGCTGGCCCCGGCTTCGCTGGCCTGCTCGACGGTCTCCCGCGAGGCCTGGCTGCTGGCGTCGATGGCCTTGACCGCAGCTTCCGACTGACCTTGCAGGTGCTCGATCATTGCCTGGATCTCGGCGGTGGATTGCTGGGTACGCTGGGCCAGCAGGCGAACTTCGTCGGCGACCACGGCGAAACCACGACCCTGTTCCCCGGCCCGGGCCGCCTCGATGGCGGCGTTGAGGGCGAGCAGGTTGGTCTGTTCGGCGATGGCGCGGATTACCTCCAGCACGCTGCCGATCCGCGTGCTCTGGCTGGCCAGGGCCTGGATCACCTGCACCGCTTCGTCGATGGTGGCGGAGAGCTCGTCGATCTTGCGCAAGCTGCCGTGGATGCTCTGCTGCCCCTGGCGTGCGCAACCCTGGGCCGCGCTCATCTCGCTGGAAGCCTGCTCGGCGTTCTTCGCCACGTCCTGCACCGCGTAGGTCACCTCGTTGATCGCCGTGGCCACCTGTTCCATTTGCTGCGACTGCTGCTCGCTGCGCTGGCGCGCCTGTTCGGCGTTGCTGCCGACGGCGCCGGCGGAGCCGTCCAGTTCATGGGCGGCATCGCGCAGGCGGCTGACCACCTGCTGCAACTGGCCGGTGAAACTGTTGAAGTGCTGGCCGAGGCGGGTGATCTCGTCGTTGCCGTGGGTGTCGAGGCGCCGGGTCAGGTCGGCCTCACCGCTGGCGATGGTGGCCATGGCGTCCTCGGCTTCGCGCAGGGGACGGACGATGCTGCGGCCGATCAGGGTCACCAGCAGGGCCAGGAGCACCGCGATGCTTGCGCCGAGCAGCGAGGCGTCGCGCAACTGCCGGTAGAACTCGGCCTGCATGTCGTCGATATAGATACCCGAGCCGATGATCCAGCCCCAGGGTTGGAACAACTGGATATAGGAGGTTTTTTCCACCGGCTCGCTGGCGCCGGGCTTGGGCCAGCGGTAGTCAATGCTGCCGGCGCCCCTGGCCTTGGCCAGGGTGACCATTTCGTTGAACAGGGCAAAGCCGTCCGGGTCACGGATGGCCGAGAGGTCCTGGCCTTCGAGCTTGGGGTTGGTCGGGTGCATGAGCATCTTCGGACCGAGGTCGTTGATCCAGAAGTAATCGCTCTTGTCGTAGCGCAGCCCGCGTACTGCGCTTAGCGCCTGTTGCTGGGCGGCGTCGCGGCTCAGCGTGCCGGCGGCTTCGAGGCCCTGGTAGTAGGCCAGGATACCGGCGGCGGTTTCCACCACGTGCCGGGTCTTCTCGGCCTTGGCCTTGTACAGGTCGGTGTGAATCTGATTGAGCATGAGCAACCCGAGGGTCACCAGCATCGCCACGGCCAGCACCAGGATGAGCCACAGGCGCCGGCTGATCGACATACCGCGTAAAGTCTTCATAAAGGTGGTCTCGAGTTCTTGTTATTGTCACGAGCATCCAAGCACGCTTTGCCGCTTCCACCTACTCGACCAATGGCTAAGTGGTTGATTCGGCAGGCTCCGTTGCGTACGACCGGGCAGCGTTTGTGCGACGGGTCTGATAGGATTTCGGCCTTCCTGTGCCAAATCTGAAGGGCTTGTCGCGATTTGACGTGGCTTTTTTCGCTATCTGCTGATCTACGCAACACGCCTGGGCCTTGAAAACAAGCAATCAAAACTACAACGGGGCATGCCGCGAGCATCGCCCCACGGGGGAATGATGGATTTTTGGACCGCCATGCAGGCAGTGATCCTCGGTATCGTCGAGGGTCTGACAGAGTTTTTGCCGATCTCCAGTACCGGCCACCAGATTGTCGTGGCCGACCTGATCAACTTCGGCGGTGAGCGGGCCATGGCCTTCAACATCATCATCCAGCTCGGCGCGATCCTGGCGGTGGTGTGGGAGTTTCGCCGCAAGATCCTCGACGTGGTGGTGGGCCTGCCACGCCAGCGCGAGGCACAGCGTTTCACGGTCAACCTGATGATTGCCTTCTTCCCGGCCGTGATCCTCGGCGTCGCCTTTGCCGACCTGATCCACGAATACCTGTTCAACCCGATCACCGTAGCCGTGGCGCTGGTGGTGGGCGGGGTGATCATGCTCTGGGCCGAGCGCCGCGAGCATGTGATTCGCGTACAGGAAGTGGACGAAATGCGCTGGAGCGACGCCCTGAAGATCGGCTGTGCCCAGTGCCTGGCGATGATTCCGGGGACCTCGCGCTCCGGCTCGACCATCATCGGCGGCCTGCTGTTCGGCCTGTCGCGCAAGGCGGCCACCGAGTTCTCGTTCTTCCTGGCCATGCCGACCATGGTCGGTGCCGCGGTGTACTCGGGCTACAAGTACCGGCACCTGTTCCAGCCGGATGACTTCATGGTCTTCGCCGTCGGCTTCGTGGTCTCGTTCATCTTCGCCATGATCGCCGTGCGCGGTCTGCTCAAGTTCATTGCCAGCCACAGCTACGCGGTGTTCGCCTGGTACCGCATCGGCTTCGGCCTGATTATTCTCGCTACCTGGCAGTTCGGCTGGGTCGACTGGTCGGTAGCCCAGGGATGATCCGTTATCCGCGCCTGAAGCTCGCCGCTTTTACGCTGCTCTGCCTGTTGCCGCTGGGCGGGGCAGTGAAGGTCGGGGTGAGCGGGCAATCCTGGTTGCCGGTGCTGGTCTATGCGCTGATGAGCCTGGTGTGTGCCGGGCTCTACTGGCATGACAAGCGTCAGGCGCAGGTACAGGGGCAGCGGATACCGGAGAAGATCCTGCATCTGAGCGAGTTGCTCGGCGGCTGGCCGGGGGCGCTGGTGGCACAGCAGCTATGGCGGCACAAGACCCGCAAGCTGTCCTATCAACTGGTGTTCTGGCTGATCGTGCTGGTGCACCAGGTTGTTTGGCTGGACTGGCTGTTCCTCGGGCAGTGGAAGCACATCCTGTAGTGCTGGCCGTAAGGGCCCATCGCTGGCAAGCCAGCTCCCACTGGTACTGCATCCTCAGGCCTCTGTGGGAGCTGGCTTGCCAGCGATGAGCATGGGTATCTACACATCTTCAACCTGGAGCAACACGGACCTTGTGGGAGCGGCTGTTAGCCGGAACGCCGGACCGCGCGATCGGCGGCGAAGCCGTCGTAAAACCTGAGTCCCAGGTTTTCCTGACACACCGAGGGCACAGGTTTTATGGCCGCTTTGCGGCCAATCGCGGCTAACAGCCGCTCCCACAGGTACTCGGCGAGCTGTGGCTTCGTGGCTGATCTGAAGTTGTGTAGATACCCATGCTGCGATGAGGCACTCAAATCCGGCGAAAAGGCTCAGTCAAGCAACAACCCCACCCGCACCCGCTTCGGCAGTTTCCCCACCACCAACTGGTGCGAGCGTTTCAACAGATCTTCCAGTGTTTCCCGGCCCAGGGCATAAGGCGGCGCCACGCTGATCCAGTGCGCCCGTGCCAGGTAGGGTGCCGGGCGGACCCCGGGCATATCGACGTAGCCAATGAACAGGTCCTGGTCGACCTTGAACGACAGTCCGGCCCCGGCCAGGTCCATCACTGCGAACATCTTGTTGCCAGCCACGGAAAACACCCGGATGCCGCCCCATTTGTAATCTTCCCGGGCACCGGGCAGGCCCAGGCAGAACGCCGCGACCTGTTCTTCATTCATCTGCCGCTCAGACATAACGCTCTCCACATTCTTCGAATGAAGCCACCAGATGGTCGATCCACGCTCGTACCGCTGGCAACACGCCGCGCCGGTGCGGGTAGACCGCTTGCAGGAAGCCGCTGGGCATGGACCAGTCCGGCAGCAGGTTGACCAGTTCGCCCCGCGCCAGTTCGTCCTCGCAGTGCAGCAAAGGCAGGGCGGTGAAGCCCAGGCCGGCCAGCGCGGCGGCCTTGCGCACGACGAAGTCGTCGATGGCCAGGCGCGCCTCCAGGGCCAGCTCTTCGCGCTTGCCGTCACGATCCAGCAGGCGCAGGTGCACCAGGCGATCGGGCTCCACGGCGCCCAGTATCGGCAGGCCGGCCAGTTCCGAGGGATGTTGCACCGGGTGCTGGTGGACGAAATCCGGGGACGCCACCAGTTGCATCTGCGCCCGGTTGAGGCGGCGGGTGACCAGGGCCGGGTCTTCGTCGCCGACATCCCGGACCCGCAGGGCGACATCGATGCCTTCGTTGATCAGGTCGACCCGGCGGTTGACCAGGACCATCTCCAGTTGCACCTGCGGATACAGTTCGAGGAACCGGGTGATTACCGCCGGCAGAAAGGCGTGGGCCAGGCCGACCGGACTTGAGACGCGCAAGCGCCCGCGTGGCTCGCTGGTCATACTGGCCACCGCTTCATCGGCCATTTCCGCTTCCAGCAGCATCGCCTGGCAATGCCGCAGGTAGCGCTCGCCAACCGCAGTCAGCTTGAGTTGCCGGGTGGTCCGTTGCAGAAGACGGGTGCCAAGGCGTTCCTCCAGTTCGGCGATACGCCGCGACAGGCGCGACTTGGGGATGCCCAACTGGCGGCCGGCAGCGGCGAAACCACCGGCCTCGACCACCCGTGCGAAGTAGAACAGGTCATTGAGGTCTTGCATGATTGTTCCATCAGTGGGACGAACTAGCGCGAAATCGGGATCTTATCACTCATTCATCATGCCGTTAGGATTCTCCCCATCGTCACCGCCGACCAGCGGTCTTCAAATCAAGGAGAACCCCATGAAACTCTTGCATATCGATTCCAGCATCCTCGGCGACAACTCGGCCTCGCGCCAACTGAGCCAGCAAGTCGTGCAGGCCTGGCAAGCCGCCGAGCCGGGCGTTGAAGTGGTTTACCGTGACCTCGCCGCCGATGCCATCAGCCACTTCTCCTCGGCGACCCTGCTGGCCGCCGGCACCCCGGAAGAAGCGCGCGACGCCGCCCTGGCCCATGAAGCCAAGCTGAGCGCGGAAACCCTGCAAGAGTTTCTCGACGCCGATGCCGTGGTCATCGGTGCACCGATGTACAACTTCAGCATCGCCAGCCAGTTGAAGGCCTGGATCGACCGCATCGCCGTCGCCGGCAAGACTTTCCGCTACACCGAGGCCGGCCCTGAAGGCCTGTGCGGCAACAAGAAGGTGATCGTGGTGTCCACTGCCGGTGGCCTGCATGTCGGCCAGCCGACCGGTGTCGGTCATGAAGATTTCCTCAAGGTGTTCCTTGGCTTCATCGGCATCACCGACGTCGAGTTCGTCCGCGCCCATGGCCTGGCCTACGGCGACGAGCCGCGCAACAACGCCCTGCAGGCGGCCCAGGCGCAAATCGCCAACGAGCTGTTCGTCGCCGCCTGAGCTGTCAGGAGTTTCATCCAGCTTTCATACGCGTCGCCTTGGCCCGCTCTATGCTTTGCATGGAGCGGGTCGTCGCCGTTTGGGTCAAGGTGAAACAAAATGCGGGTTCTGCGGGCGTTAATGGTGCTTTCGTTACTGGGCTGCAGTCTGCTGGTGCAGGCGGAACCTGCGCAGCACTGGAACGTCGGCCTGCACCGCATGAGCGTCCCCGATCCTCTGGATGGCCAGCCGATGCAGGTGCTGGCCTTCTATCCCTCCAGCGGTCAGCCCCACGTGCGGCGTATCGATGGCTACCGTCTCAACGTCGCTGCCGAGGCGCCGGTGGTGATGGGGCGTTTCCCGCTGCTGGCGCTCTCCCATGGCAACACCGGCACGCCCATGGCCCTGCATGATCTGGCCAGCGCCCTGGCGCGGCGTGGTTTCGTGGTGGTCGCGGCGGTGCATCCCGGCGACAACAACAAGGATCACAGCCGCCTGGGCACCCTGAGCAACCTCTATGGTCGCCCGTTGCAGATCAGCGCCGCGATCACTGCCGCGCTGGAAGACCCGCTGCTCGCCCCCGAGCTCAGTGCCGAGCGGGTGGGCATGATCGGCTATTCGGCCGGTGCCGAGACTGCTTTGATTCTTTCCGGGGCTCGTCCGGACCTGCAACGCCTGCTGCGTTATTGCGAGGAGCGTCCGCTGGACGCCGATGCCTGTACCCGCCACGGCGAAGTGATCGCCGACCGTGACGATCTGCTCCCCGAGCCTGACCCGCGTATTCGTGCGCTGCTGTTGATGGCGCCCTTGAGCCTGAGCTTCGGCCGCCAGGCCCTGGCGGAGGTGAAGGTGCCTTCACTGATCTATAGCGGTGACCACGACCAGTTGCTGGCCGTGGACAAGAATGCCGAGGCCCTGGCCCGCAAGCTGCCGGTCACGCCCAACTATCGGCGCCTGGAAGGGGCGGGGCATTTCGTTTTCATGTCGCCCTGCGATGAGGTTCAGCGGGCGCGCATGCCCGCGCTGTGCAACGACGCGGAGGGGGTCGACCGTCTCGGCATCCATCTGTCGTTGCAGTCGGAAGCCTCGCACTTCTTCAACAAGGCCCTGGGCGTGACCAGTCGCGCCGGGCTACACACTGCCAGCAACTGAGCGGCGCAGCAGGACCAGCACCAGGCCGACACCGAACAGCGACAGCAACGCTGCCACGCAGAAGATCCAGGCATACCCCAGGTGGGCCGCGACAAAGCCCATCACCGGCCCGGCAATCGCCAGGGCCAGGTCGAAGAACACCGCATAAGCACCGAGCCCGGCGCCACGGCTGGTGGCGGGTACTTGCTTGATCGCTTCCACGCCCAGTGCCGGGTACACCAGCGACAGTCCGAAGCCGGTCAGCCCGGCGCCAACCAGGGCCAGCAGGGGCGAAGGCGCCAACCAGAGCAGGGCCAGGCCCAGGGTCTCCACGGCCATGCAGGCAATCGCCACGCGGTAGCCGCCCCACTGGTTGACTGCGTTGACGAACAGCAGGCGGGACACGATGAAGCAGATGCCGAAGGCGGTCAGGCACCAGGCGGCGCCGGTCCAGCCGCGCTCCAGATAGAAGAGGGTGACGAAGGTGGTCAGGGTGCCGTAGCCGATGGACGCCAGGGTCAGCGCCAGGCCGCAGGGGGCAACGCGGCCAAAGGCGGACCAGAATGGCAGGCGTTCGCCGCGGACCACCGGTAGCGACGGCTGGGTGCGGATCACCAGCAGGGCGATTACCGCCAATGCGGTCAGGGCCGGACCGATGCTCCAGAAACCGGTTTCACTCGCGAGGATCACCCCGACAGGCGCACCGATGGCGATGGCGCCGTAGGAGGCGATGCCGTTCCAACTGATCACCCGCGCAGTGTGTTCGGCGCCAACCTGGCCGATGCCCCAGCTCAGGGTACCGACGCCGATCAAGCCCTGGGCGATACCGAGCAGTACCCGACCCGCCAGCAACAGTGCCAGGCTGAGCAGCGGCAACTCGATCACCAGCGCCGAGGCCCAGGTCAGCAGCCCGGCGAAGGCGATGCCGAACAGGCCGTAGGCAATGCTGCGCCGGGTCCCCAGGCTGTCCGCCAGACGTCCGGCCATGGGCCGGCTGAGCAGGGTCGACAGGTACTGGATACCGATCACCAGGCCCGCCACCACCGCGCTGTAGCCCAGCACATCGTGGACATGGCTTGGCAGCACGGCGATCGGCAGACCGATGCAGATAAAGGCGATGAAGGTGTAGAAGACGATCGACAGAATGCGCAGGGTGATGGACAGCGACGACGGTGAAGCGGAGGGCGCGGCAGGCATGGGAGGGCGTTCGCAGGCAAGCGGTTGAAGGCTTGTATCATGGCTGCGCCCGGAGATAAAAGAAAGCAGGCTAACGAATTAATCGATAGCCAACCGGTCCTGTCCCAACATGTGGGACAGGACCAGTCGTCACATCAGACCACTACGCCCTGGCTACGCAGGTAATCGTCGTAGGTGCCGCTGAAGTCCACCACGCCATCCGGGCTCAGCTCGATGATGCGGGTGGCCAGGGACGACACGAATTCACGGTCGTGGCTGACGAACAGCAGGGTGCCTGGGTAGTTCTCCAGGGCCAGGTTGAGGGCCTCGATGGATTCCATGTCCAGGTGGTTGGTCGGTTCGTCCATTACCAGCACGTTGGGTTTCTGCAGGATCAGCTTGCCGAACAGCATGCGGCCTTGCTCACCACCGGAAATCACCTTGACCGACTTGAGGATCTCGTCGTTGGAGAACAGCATGCGCCCGAGGGTGCCGCGGATCACTTGCTCGCCCTGGGTCCACTGGCCCATCCAGTCGAACAGGCTGACGTCTTCCTCGAAATCGTGGGCATGGTCCTGGGCGTAGTAGCCGACTTCGGCACTTTCGGTCCATTTCACGCTACCGGCATCCGGCACCATCTCGCCGACCAGCATGCGCAGCAGGGTAGTCTTGCCGATACCGTTCGGGCCGATGACCGCGACGCGCTCGCCGGCCTCGACGGTGAAGCTGAAGTTCTTGAACAGTTGCTTGTCTTCGAAGCCCTTGGAGACTTTCTCCAGGGTCACCGCCTGGCGGTGCAGCTTCTTGGTCTGCTCGAAGCGGATGAACGGGCTGACCCGGCTCGACGGCTTGACCTCGGCCAGCTGGATCTTGTCGATCTGCTTGGCGCGGGACGTGGCCTGCTTGGCTTTCGAGGCGTTGGCCGAGAAGCGGCTGACGAAGGTCTGCAGCTCGGCGATCTGGGCTTTCTTCTTGGCGTTGTCGGCCAGCAACTGCTCGCGGGACTGGGTCGCCGCGGTCATGTACTCGTCGTAGTTGCCCGGGAACAGGCGCAGCTCGCCGTAGTCCAGGTCGGCCATATGGGTGCAGACCGAGTTCAGGAAGTGACGGTCGTGGGAAATGATGATCATGGTGCTGTTACGCGCCGTGAGGATGTTTTCCAGCCAGCGGATGGTGTTGATATCCAGGTGGTTGGTTGGCTCGTCGAGGAGCAGCACTTCCGGATCGGAGAACAGCGCCTGGGCTAGCAGCACGCGGAGCTTCCAGCCAGGAGCGACTTCGCTCATCGGGCCGAAATGCTGTTCCAGCGGAATACCCAGGCCCAGCAGCAGTTCGCCGGCGCGGGACTCGGCGGTATAGCCGTCCATCTCGGCGAACTCGGTTTCCAGCTCGGCCACGGCCATGCCGTCTTCCTCGGTCATTTCCGGCAGCGAATAGATGCGATCGCGTTCGGCCTTGACCTTCCACAGCTCCTCGTGGCCCATGATCACCGTATCGATCACGGTGAACTGCTCGTAGGCGAACTGATCCTGGCGCAGCTTGCCGAGGCGGGTGTTGGGCTCGAGCATGACCTGGCCGGCGCTCGGCTCCAGATCGCCGCCGAGGATCTTCATGAAGGTCGACTTGCCGCAACCGTTGGCGCCGATCAGGCCGTAGCGATTGCCGTTGTTGAACTTGACGGAAACGTTCTCGAACAGTGGCTTGGCGCCGAACTGCATGGTGATGTTAGCTGTAGAAATCAAAGGGCTTACCTATCAGTAACTGGGGTGACGCCTTGCAGCCCGGAATGCGAACGAAGCTGTCCGGCGTGCGCTTGATGCACGTCAGGACCGGGCTGTCGGGAGAGTGAAGGCGGGGTGTGGCCGGAATTTGGCGCGCATTGTCGCACAGCTCGCCGGGGAGTTGTATGACGGTCTTGTGGGAATTGCTCTTCGGTCTATCCGGGCAAGCCAGCCATGCCCTGCACCGGCAGGCTCAATCGATCTGCTTCACCAGCAACCTGCTTTCATTCAATCTGGCCCGTTCGCTCCAGGAGGCAATATGGCTGGCCTTGTTCCAGCGCACCTTGCTGATACCGCTTTCCTCGGCCCGGGCCATGGCGTCGTCGATGCAGCGCAGGCCCACGGTGGCGCCAGCGCAGGTGCCGTCGATCAGCAGGGCGGCTTTCCAGGCTTCGAGCCAGTTCATGCCGTTGCGGTTGGTGACCACGACCTTCTTCAGGCCGTTTTTCACATAGTGGATTTCGTACTTGTCCTGCATGTCCCTTCCCTGGGGGATGACTCAAAATTGCGAAATATTATCATTTGCAAAATTGAATTGGTATTCGCACAAAGTCTTACTTTACCGCTGCATGACTTGAGATAGAGCGGCTGATTTGAAAAATACCGGTGTCGTTTACAGTCCGGGATCAGTGTAGTTAACTGAATGGCCGTGGCCAGTGGCCATGTCTGCCGAGGAGTGTGACCGTGGCCCTGAGTTTCCGTCCTGTCCAGGCCAGCGATATCCCGACTGTCTGTACCTTCGCCCAGTCCGCGGATGAGGCGTTCTTTTTCTTTCCCAAATGCACCTGGCCACTGACGGCGGAGCAGCTCGCTGCCGCCGTGGCCCAGCGCAGCGATTCCAGCGTGGTGGTCGAGGATGACCAGGTACTGGCCTTCGCCAATTTCTACCAGTGGGAGCAGGGCGGCACCTGCTCGCTGGGCAATGTGCTGGTTGCGCCGGAAGCGCGTGGCCGTGGTGTGGCGCGTTATCTGGTGGAGCAGATGATCGAGGTGGCGCGCAGCCGCCATCAGGCGCGGGAGATGAAAGTCTCCTGCTTCAACCACAACACCGCCGGCCTGCTGCTGTATCCGCAATTGGGCTTCGTGCCCTTCGGCATTGAGGAGCGGCAGGGCCCTGACGGCACGCGTGTGGCCCTGGTGCAGATGCGCCAGAGCCTGTGACCGTTGACGTGGGGCAGGCAACGCCCTATACAGGCGCCGTCATTTCCCTTGAATACGCAGGACCCCGCCCATGCAGGACGAAGACGATATCCACGAGCCGGAGCACGATCATCTGCTCGACCGCGAATTTCATGACGACGAGGAAGGCGAACAGCATGCCGACCCGATGTTCGATGACGTCGAGGACGAGGATGAAGACGAGGAGTACGGCCTGGATGTGCTGGACGACGAAGATCACGACGACCACTGGGACGAGTGATCAGCGCCGTCCATCAGTGGCGGAAGCGCGGTAGCGGCCGGTCCAGGGAGAGGGTGGTGAGGGTGCGCTTGACCAGCACCTCATCGGCTTCCACCGCCCGCAGGCTTTCGCGGATCCTGCCGGCGGCGGGCAGGTCGCCCTGGCTGTCGATCCAGTCGGCGATGTCCTTGCAGGCACTGGCCAGACGGTCCTGGCGATGGTTGATGAGGGTGAGCAGGGTTTGGATGTCTTTGTCGGACATGACTCGTTCCTCCTGTAAGCGATTTCAGTGTAGCAGCGCCTGAAAAAAGGAACGGAGACGTCAGGGTTTTTGCAGATCGCGGAACCAGTCGTTGAGCATGGCCTTTTCCGAATACAGCGAGTCGTTGTTGCCGAGGCGCCCGGGACGTTGCAGGTAGAACTTGTCGTCGACCCGGGCGTCGGCCTCTTTCAGCACCTGGCCGTGCTGTTCCAGGCGGTAGTGCAGGTCGATGCTCGGCCAGGTGATATCGCGCATGAAACGCACCGAAGGGGCCTGGGTCTGCCAGGGCTCGTAACGTCCGGCCAGGTCGATATCGCGGATCTCCAGGTGCAGCGACTGGCCTTCATGGAGGTAACGCTTGCCCAGGGATTCGAGGTAGATACGCAGTTGCTTGAGCACTTGCTCGTCGGCGCCGCGGGCATAGCCGTCGCCGCGCAAGCTGGCATCGCGGAATTTTTCCGGGTGGATGAACTTGACGTCGACCTGGGGCCCGGCCGCCTGTGCCATGCTGGTGCAAAGCAGTAGACCGAGGGTGGCGAATATCGTGGGCAGGCGCATGATTGACCTCTGGAAACAATTACCGCGCAAGTTGGCATTGTACGCCGGCAAAGGCGGATTGCAGAGCAGGAGCGGGGTCATGAACAAGGTGATTCATCTGGGCCGCAACTTTCACGGGCGTGACCTGGCCGTGGGCGATGTTCATGGGCATTTCTCTCGCCTGCGCGAGGCGCTGGAGCAGGTAGCCTTCGACCCTACGCGGGACCGCCTGTTCAGTGTCGGCGATCTGGTGGACCGCGGCCCGGAATGCGAAGAGGCACTGGAATGGCTGGCCCAGCCCTGGTTCCACGCGGTGCAGGGTAATCACGAAGCCCTGGCGGTTTCCCATGTGCGAGGCGAGTGGTTGGACTACGCCATGTACCGCGCGGCGGGGGGCGGCTGGTTTCTCGATCTGCCCGACACCGAGCAGGTGCGCTTCGCCGAACGCTTCGAAACGCTGCCACTGGCCCTTGAAGTAGAGACCGAGCACGGCAGGGTCGGCCTGTTGCATGCCGATTGCCCGTTATCGCGCTGGGATGATCTGTTGTTTCTGCTCAACGAGACCCCGGTACCAGCGAAGATCCGCGAAACCTGCCAATGGTCGCGGCAGCGCCTCAAGGACGGTGATGAACGCCGCGTCGAAGACCTGCGTGCGCTGCTGGTAGGGCATACCCCGGTGCTGGAGGTGAAGGTGCTGGGCAATGTCTGGCATATCGATACCGGTGGCTGGTCCAAGGGCCATTTCACCCTGCTGGACCTCGCCACCCTGGAGCCGGTTCAGCCGATCCGTCCGAGATAATCCATCACCCTGTCCAGCACTTGTGGTGCATCCTCGCGGTGCGGCACATGATGCTGGCCCGCCAGGATCACCGCTTCACCCCGGTCACCCGCCAGCGCGGCGATCCGCTGCGGATGCAGCGCCGAACCGTACTCGTCCAGCTCACCGTGCAGTGCCAGAAGCGGGCAATCGAGGCGGGGTACGAGGCTTTCCAGGGTCCAGTGGGCAAAGGCGTCCGATAGCCAGGTCTCGGTCCAGGCGTCCAGCACCCACTGCGCCTTGTCGCCGTGATAGCGAGCCAGGCGCGCTATCTGGCCGGGTTCGGCGAACTGCGCCTTGGCCGTGCGAATCCCCTCCAGGGTGCGGTCCTCGACAAAGGCCTGGGCCGATTCGGTGATCAGCGCCTGGCAATCCCCTCCGTGGCGTGCCGCACAGACACTGGCCATGGCCCCGCCGACGCTATGGCCGAAGGCAATGAAGCGGCCTATGCCGAGAACCTCGCGCAGCAGCGGGAAGAAGCGCGCGGCTTCGTCCTCGATGAAGTTCAGCGGTAGTTGTCCGGGGCAGGGCGCCGATTGACCAAAACCGAGCCGGTCATAGGCCACCACCGGCAGGCCACTGCGCTCGCAGAGTTGCTGGGGAAAATCGCGCCACAGCTCCACGCAGCCGAGGGAGTCGTGAAACAGCACGATCACCGGCAAGGTGCTGTCCGTCTGCGCCGGGAACCAGCGCCGAGCGAACAATTGGCCATAGGGTGTCTCGATCCATACCGCTTCTGCACTGACGGGCGACGACATACGGGGTTCCAGGTTCTTGGCTAAGTGCTTGATGAATAACAAACCCGGGCAAATGTGACAATGCGTAACAGAACCATGGTGCCAAATTGTGATGGCAGCCCATTCATCCGATTACTGCATGTTGTGCAGCAATGAAGTGCAATCTTCCGGTCTTGTTGCTCTGAAAGCGGCTTCCCATACTCGCTGCCAGCAATCAATCAACTGCTCGAACCGGCAAGGAGAATGGCAATGACCCAAGCGATACGCATGAGTAAAACCGGTGTCGCCGAAGTGCTTGAACTGCATCAGGTGGACGAGGTGGCCCCCGGTCCGGGCGAGGTCTGGCTGGAGCAGGAGGCGATCGGCGTGAACTTCCTCGATGTCACTCAGCGCAAGGGAGCAGTGCCGGTGCCACTACCAGGCGGGCTGGGTCTGGAGGGTGCGGGCCGGGTCGCTCGGGTCGGTGCCGGGGTCAGCCATGTCGCGGTGGGCGATCGCGTCGCCTACGCCACCGGTCCCTTGGGTGGTTATGCCAGCGCCCGGCTGTTCCCCGCCGAGCGCCTGGTCAAGCTGCCGGATTCGGTCTCGGCGCAGGACGCCGCCGCCGTGCTGTTCAAGGGCATCACCGCGCAGTACCTGCTCAAGTCCACCTACCCGGTGGGGCCGGGCACTCGCGTACTGATGTACGGCGTGGCCGGCGGCCTGGGTTCGCTCATGGCGCCCTGGGCCAAGCATCTGGGGGCCTATGTGATCGGTGTGGTATCCCGTGCGTCCAGCGTGGAAAAGGCCCGGGCCCTGGGTTGTGACGAGGTGCTGGTGTTCGACCCGCAGACCCTGGCGGCAGAGGTGTCACGGCTTACCGACGGGAAGAAAGTCGACGTGGTCTACGACCCGATTGGCCGGGCGTCCTTCGAGGCGTCGCTGGACAGCCTGCGCCCCCGTGGCCTGATGGTCTCGTTCGGTGCCTCCAGCGGTGCCCCGGCGCCACTGGAAATGGCCACCCTCAACAGCAAGGGCTCGCTGTTCATCACCCGACCCTCGCTGGCCGCCCATACCGCCAGCGCCGAGGAGTACCAGGCGCGCGCCGCCGACGTGCTGGCGGCCCTCGACGCAGGTATCATCAGCCCGCGCATCTGGGCCCGTTATGCCCTGGCCGATGCGGCCCAGGCCCATGCCGACCTGGAATCCGGGCGATCCTCGGGAACCATCATCCTCACGCCATGAACCTCGATCTGCTGGACAACCCCCACAGCGATGAAATCGCTGCCTTCCTTGCCGTCGCTGCGCAGGGCTCGTTCGTGGCGGCCGGGCGCATGCTGGAGCGTCATCCCACGGTGATTTCCAAGCGTGTGGCGGCCATGGAAAAGCGCCTCGGCGTACGCCTGATCGAGCGCTCGACCCGCCAGGTGCGGATCACCCCGGTGGGGGAACAGCTGGAGCAACGCCTGCGCGCCGCCCTGGGCATGATCGCCGAAGCCGAGCAGCAGGCGATCTCCGGGGCTGCGCAGGTGCGTGGCGTATTGCGTCTGGCGCTGCCGGCAGCCATGGGACGCCTGTGCATTGGCCCCATGCTGGCGGAGTTCCTCGAGGTTTACCCGCAGGTGTCGATCGTTGCCGACTACAGCGAACGGCTGGTGGACATCATCGACGAAGGCTTCGATATCGCCATCCGCATCGGTGAGCTGGAGGACAACCGGCTGATTGCGAAAAAGCTTTGCGATCACCGCCGGATCCTCTGCGCATCGCCCGAGTACCTGGAACGTCACGGCATTCCCCGGCAGCCACAGGACCTGCACCAGCACAACTGCCTGCGCTTCAGCGGGCTGGCGTCCTTCCCGCAGTGGCGCCTGTATGCCGGCGACGAGCACTACAGCGTGACGCCCAAGGGCAATCTCACCGCCAACGACAGCGAATCGCTGCTCGCCGCCGCCCGCGCCGGGGCCGGGATTCTCGGCGCCGGGGAATGGCTGATGAGCCGCGATCTTGCCGCCGGACGCCTGGTGCGAGTCTTGCCGCAATGGCAACTGGACCCAACCGGTGGCGTCTACCTGGTGCGGCCTTCGGCGCGTTTCCCGGCGGCGACGGTGCTGGCGTTCAAAGAGTGGATCGAATCGCGCTTCGCGCCGGTCCCGCCCTGGATTGACAGCCGCGTCACCGACTGAGCACTATCGGCCGATGTGCCGATCCTTCCCATTGAACATGATGCGCCCGTGCATGACCGCCTCTGGCGGGCCATGAGCGCAGGCCTGTTCAACCAAGACCCTGAGCCAAAGCCCCGCCGGAAACGGACGGGGCTTTTTCTCGCGCCGTTCCGGCCCTGCAAACGGAGCCTGCAATGCTGGAAATCAGACGCGCCACCCGCGCCGACGCCGAGGTGGCATACCGAGTCCGCCGACTGGCGGTGCTCGATCAATGTAGCGACCACTATGTCCTGGACGATCTGTTGCTATGGACCGCCGGCAACGCCGAGGACGGCTATGCGGCATTGATGGACGGCCATTTCTACCTGGGCTGGATCGATGGAGAAGCGGTGGTAACGGGCATGCTCGACCTCGCTGGCGCCGAGGTCGGCGCGCTATTCGTACATCCGGACCATCTGCGACATGGTCTGGGCCGGCAAATGCTGAAGTTTCTCGAAGCTCTGGCCAGCGATCTGCAACTGGCTGAACTGCGGCTGGATGCGACCCTGAATGCCGCTGCGTTCTACCGGCACTGCGGGTACGTCGACGAGGGCCTCGCGCTCTACCACTCGCCGAGGGGCCTGACCCTGGAGTGCGTCTCGATGAGCAAGCGCCTCGTCCCGTGAAACCGGGCACTTGACGTCATTATCCGGCCAGCAGAAGCTGGCCGCCTGTCCTCGAAGGAGACCGCCATGGACCTGTCCACCCTCGCGCTGTTCATTCCCGCCTGTTTCGCCCTGAACATGGCCCCCGGCCCGAACAACCTGCTATCGCTGAACAACGCCAGCCGGCATGGCCTGCGTACCGCGTGCATGGCGGGCATCGGCCGCCTGTTCGCCTTCGCCGGGATGATCGTGCTGGCGGCGCTGGGTCTGGCGGTGGTGTTGCACACCAGCGAATACCTGTTCCTGGCGATCAAGGTGCTGGGAGCGTTCTACCTGTTCTATATCGCCTGGCAACTGTGGCGGGCGCCGGTGGGTGAGGGCGGCCCGGCGCTGGAGCGCAAGGGTGGCCTGCTGCGCCTGGCGCGCCAGGAGTTTTTCGTCGCGGCCGGCAATCCCAAGGCCATCCTCATCTTCACCGCCTTTCTGCCGCAATTCGTCGTGATGGACAGCGCCACCCCGGTCGGCGAGCAGTTCCTCTGGCTGGGGGCGATGTTCCTGGTGCTGGAGTGGCTGGCGATCGCCATCTACGCCTGGCTTGGCGCCTATCTGCAACGCTGGTTCGAGCAGCCAGGGCCGCGGCGCCTGTTCAACCGGGTCAGCGCCGGGCTGCTGGGGTGCGCCGGTCTCGGGTTGCTGGCGGCGCGGCGGGCGTGAACGCTATGCGGACGGCGATCCCCCTTGCCCTGGTGGCACAGTCGTTCTTCGCCAGCCTGGTACTGGCTGAAACCGCGAGCGTCCCCTTCGTTTCCCTCAAGGGTTACGACCTGAAGAAATCCCATGTCATCCAGAACCTGCCGCCGACCACCGACCAGGGCTCGCTGCCCTGGTGCTTCGCCCATGCGGCGGCGACGGTCTTCAACTATTACGTGTGCCGGGATCTCAAGCAGGATTGCAGCCGTGTGCCGCGCAACGAGCTGGCGTCGCCGCTGGACATCACCCGCTACACCGTGCCGCCTGGCGAAAGCGATATCCTCGACTATGTCAGCTCCTATCCGGATATCAACATCGCCAGTGGCTCGGCGATCGTGACCCTGGAGATATCGGCGCTGTTCGTCGGCACCGTGGCGTCGCAGGCCTGCGCCCCACAGGAGGAGTTCTTCATCGGCACCGGGAAAACCGGCAAAGGAATCGGTACCGAGGTGGTGTTGTCCCAGACCCGGACGGTCGACCAGCTCAAGGCGTTCTACACCCGATACGCCAAGGGCTGCGACGAGCAGTGCATCACTCTGGCCCTGGACGAACTGGGCAAGGTGCTGCCCAACTACAAGACCGACGGTCCGACCCTGAGCCGAGCCCTGAAAAAAGAGTCGTTCAGCGGCTTCATCACTCGCCTGGCGATTCCCAACACTTGCGCGTTGGCGAAGAACCGCTCGTATTTCGAGAGCGATGACTATTCGATGAACGTGGCGCCGAAGACGGCCAAGGAAAAGTTGTCCTACGCGCGCTACAGCAAGGAACTGGTCAACGCGATCAAACAGGACAACCCGGTGATCATCGAGGGCATCTGCCTGACGCCGAAGAAGAACGGCCAGTGCGCGGAGATGCACGCCCTGGTGGCCTACGGATATGCGCAGTTGTGCGATGTCAACGAGTGCCGGACCGGGCTGAAACTGCGCAGCAGCTGGGGCGAGGACTGGCAGCGCGCAGCGGACGATTTGTGGTACGACGCCGAGTCGCTCTACAACGCATCGAGCCGGGCGGAAACGGCACTGGGATGGCTGTCGAAAAAGCCGAAGCAATGAGCACCGGCTGGGGCACAGCCGGGTCGGCGTAAGAAACCCCCTGGCTTATAGGGAAATGATCTGACTCTCAGCGGGCCGTTGGCCTAGGATTGACAACGCACTGCAAGCACGGAGCTGCAGTCCCTCAACTGCCCGGGAGACATGGAAATGCTATCCACGCTGGAACTGCGCGATATCATCGAGAAGAGTTTCTTGCCTGTTCGCTGCCGCTGCACCCAGGCGGCGGATCAATCCCTGACGGTGCAGTTGTTCAATCGCGGCTCCCATCATCACGATTTGCAGGTCACCGGCATTCGTCCCGAACAACTGGACAGCAGCCGTGCCATCGCCAGCCTGGTGAGCCGGATGCGCTGCGACCTGCTGGACAAGCAGAACGTCGTGCCCCTGCGCGACGCCAGCTAAGCCAGGTCTTCAATCCCTATAGAACGTCTGCACCAGGTGATAGCCGAACTTGCTCTTGATCGGCCCATGCACCGTGCGCAGCGGTTTCTTGAAGATCACCTGGTCGATCGCTCCGACCATCTGCCCCGGACGGATCTCGCCCAGGTCGCCGCCGCGCTTGCCTGAAGGGCAGATGGAGTGTTTCTTCGCCAGCACGTCGAAGGCCTCGCCCTTGGCGATGCGCTGCTTGAGCTGCTCGGCCTCTTCGGCGGTCTTGACCAGGATGTGACGGGCCTGTGCTTTCATGGTGCGGGTGCCTCGGGGTTGCGGGTAAAAGCCGGCGATTATGCCTGATCGCGCAGCTCGATGCGGTCACGAAAATGCTCCAATGCCTGGGGATTGGCCAGGGCGTCGGTATTTTTCACCGGCAGGCCGTGTACCACGTTGCGCACCGCCAGCTCGACGATCTTGCCGCTGATGGTCCGCGGAATGTCCGCCACCTGGGCGATCACTGCCGGTACATGGCGGGCGCTGGTGTTGTCGCGGATCACCTTGCGGATGCGTGCCTGCAGTTCATCGTCCAGTTGCACGCCGTCGGCCAGGCGCACGAACAGCACCACGCGCACGTCGTGTTGCCATTGCTGGCCGATGGCGACGCTGTCCAGCACCTGCTCGATCTTTTCCACCTGACGGTAGATCTCCGCCGTGCCGATGCGCACGCCGCCGGGGTTGAGCACGGCATCCGAGCGGCCATGGATGGCCAGGCCGCCATCACTGAACTCCTCGGCGTAGTCGCCCTGGCACCAGACCCCTGGGAACTGGCTGAAATACGCGGCTCTGAAGCGTTCGCCCTCGGGGTCATGCCAGAAACCGAGGGGGATGGCCGGGAAGTGACGGGCGCAGACCAGCTCGCCTTTCTCGTCCAGCACCGGCTGACCCTGGTCGTTCCATACTTCCACGGCCATGCCCAGGCCCTTGCACTGGATCTCGCCGCGGCGCACCGGCAGGGTCGGATTGCCGAGGACAAAGCAGGAGACGATATCGGTACCGCCGGACATCGACGCCAGGCACAGATCGCTTTTCATCTCGCGGTACACGTAGTCGTAGCTGTGTGGCGACAGCGGTGAGCCGGTCGACAGCAGCAGGCGCAAATGCTCCAGTCGATGGCTGTGGCGCGGTTGCAGACCGGCCTGTTCCAGCGCTGCCAGGTACTTGGCGCTGGTGCCGAAGACGCTGATGCCCTCGGCGTCGATCAGGTCGAGCAGGCGCTCGGGGCCCGGATGGAAGGGCGAGCCGTCGTACAGCACCAGGGTCGCGCCGAGGGCCAGGCCGCTGACCAGCCAGTTCCACATCATCCAGCCGCAGGTGGTGTAGTAGAACAGGCAGTCGTTGTCGCCCAGGTCGTTGTGCAGGCCGTGTTCCTTGAGGTGTTGCAGGAGCACGCCGCCGGCACTGTGGACGATGCACTTGGGCACGCCGGTGGTGCCGCTGGAGTACAGGATGTACAGCGGGTGGTCGAAGGGCAGGCGGACGAAGACAGGTTCGCCGCCGGGTTGGTAGAAGTCGTCCCACAGGCTGGTGGTGGCCTGGGTGGTGAAGGCATCGAGGCCCACCGTGGTGTTGCCGTAGGGCACCACCAGCAACTGTTCGAGGTCGGGCAGAGCGGCCAGCACCTCGTTGATCTTGTCGACCTGGGAGAGGGTTTTGCCGGCGTACTGGTAGCCGGCGCAGACCAGCAGCAGCTTCGGCTCGATCTGGCCGAAACGCTCGACGATGCCCTGGGTGCCGAATTCCGGCGAGGAGCTGGACCAGATTGCGCCGAGGCTGGTGGCGGCAAGCATGGCCACGACGGTCTGCCAGGTGTTGGGCATGCACGCGGCGACCCGGTCGCCGACGCCGATCCCGGCGGCCCTGAACGCCTGTTGCAGGCCCGCCACCTGCGCCGCCAGCTCGGCATGGCTGAGGACGACCCGCTGGCCGTCCTCGCGCACCGATACCAATGCCGGGGCAGCATCGCGGCGGCGCAGCAGGTGTTCGGCGAAGTTCAGGGTGGCGCCGGGGAACCAGCGTGCATCGGGCATTACCGGGCCTTCGTCGAGGATCTTCATCGGACTGTGGTGCCAATGCACATCGAAGGTCTCGGCCAGGGTTTTCCAGAACGCCGGGCGCTGCTCGATGCTCCAGCGATGCAGGTCGGCGTAGTCCGCCAGGTCGAGGTTGAAGCGCTGATTGATGTCGCGCCGGAAGCGGTCCATCCGGCTTGCCTGAATACGCGCCGCGTCCGGGCGCCAGAGCACATCGTTCATGTCGGTGTTTCCCTGTGGTCTGCCAATGCCCTGAGTCTAGCCTGAACCCTTGTGCTGCCGCCTCCGGCCTCATCGTATCGTGTGCGCCGCGGACCCTGTGGGAGCCGGCGTTGCCGGCGATGAGGCCAGTTGCATCACCCTCTATCTATTGCGCCAGCCACCCCCCATCGACATTCCACGCCGCCCCCCGCACCTGGCTGCCGGCCTCGCTGCACAGGAACGCCACCAGTTCGCCAAGCTGCTCGGGTGTGACGAACTCCCCGGAGGGTTGCTTTTCCGCCAGCAGGTCATGCTGCGCCTGCTGCGGCTCGACACCGCTGGCGATACGCGCATCGATCTGCTTCTGCACCAGCGGCGTCAACACCCAGCCCGGGCAGATGGCATTGCAGGTGATACGGCTGGTCGCGGTTTCCAGCCCGACCACCTTGGTCAGCCCGATCACCCCGTGCTTGGCCGCCACATAGGCCGCCTTGCCGACCGAGCCGACCTGGCCATGCACCGAGGCGATATTGATGATCCGCCCCCAGCCACGCTGCTGCATGCCAGGCAGGGCCAGGCGTATGCAATGGAACACCGCCGACAGGTTCAGGGCGATGATCGCGTCCCAGCGCTCGACGGGGAATTCCTCTACCGGCGCCACATGCTGGATACCAGCGTTGTTGACCAGGATGTCGACCCCGCCGAACTCGCGCCGGGCGAAGGCGAACAGCGCTTCGAGCTGCGCCACGTCACTCAGGTCGGCGGGGTGGTGGGCGACCTTGCCGCCGAACTGGCCGACCTCGGCCAGCGCCACGGCCGGATCGCCGAAGCCGTTGAGCAGGATATCGGCACCGGCTTCGGCCAGAACCCGGGCGATGCCCAGGCCGATGCCGCTGGTAGAGCCGGTGATCAGTGCGGTTTTTCCGGAAAGCTTCATACAGGTCCGATCCTCAAACGATGCCGGTGGCGTAGAAGGTGGCGATCACGACGAACACCGCCAGGGTCTTGATCAGGGTAATACCGAAAATGTCCTTGTAGGCCTCGCGGTGGGTCAGGCCGGTGACCGCCAGCAGGGTGATCACCGCGCCGTTGTGCGGCAGGGTGTCCATGCCGCCGCTGGCCATGGCGGCGACCCGGTGCAGCACTTCCAGCGGAATGTTGGCGGCGTGGGCGGCATTGATGAAGGTCTCGGACATCGCCGCCAGGGCGATGCTCATGCCGCCGGAGGCCGAACCGGTGATCCCGGCCAGCAGGGTTACGGTGATTGCCTCGTTGACCAGCGGATTGGGAATCGCCTTGAGCGCATCGGCCAGCACCAGGAAGCCCGGCAGCGAGGCGATCACCGCACCGAAGCCGTATTCCGAAGCGGTGTTCATCGCCGCCAGCAGCGCGCCGCTGACCGCCGCCTTGCTGCCGTCGGCCAGGCGGCTCTTGATCGCCTTGAAGCCGCTCACCAGTACCAGCAGGATGCCCAGCAGCAGCGCCGCCTCCACGGCCCAGATGGCGGTGAGCTTGGCGATATCGGTCTGTACCGGCGCGGCCATGCCCGGCAGTTGCAGGCTATGGCTCTTGCCGTACCACTCGGGGATCCAGTGGGTGAACAGCAGGTTCATGATCCCCACCAGCAACAGCGGCGACAGGGCCAGCAGCGGGTTGGGCAGCTTCAGGTCGGCGGCGGTTTCCGGCTCGTTGCGCAGCTCCGTGCCGTAGCCTTCGCCGGCGCGCAGGGCCTTGTTGCGCTGGCGTTGCAGATAGAGCATGCCGGTGCAGAACACGAACAGGGTGCCGATCAACCCCAGCCAGGGCGCCGCCCAGGCGGTGGTGTTGAAGAAGGTGCTGGGGATGATGTTCTGGATCTGCGGCGTGCCGGGCAGGGCGTCCATGGTGAAGGAAAACGCGCCGAGGGCAATGGTCGCCGGGATCAGGCGCTTGGGGATGTCGCTTTGGCGGAACATCTCGGCGGCGAACGGATACACCGCGAACACCACCACGAACAGCGACACCCCGCCGTAGGTCAGCAGGGCGCAGACCAGCACGATCACCAGCATGGCCTGGCGGGTGCCAAGCAGGCGGATTGCCGCAGCGACGATGGAGCGGGAAAAGCCGGACAGCTCGATCAGCTTGCCGAACACCGCGCCGAGCAGGAACACCGGGAAGTAGAGTTTGATGAAACCGACCATCTTCTCCATGAACACCCCGGTAAAGGCGGGTGCCACGGCGGACGGGTCAGTGAGCAGTACCGCGCCGAGGGCGGCGATGGGGGCAAACAGAATGACGCTGTAACCACGGTAGGCAGCCAGCATCAGCAGCGCCAGGGCTGCCAGAGCGATGATCACACTCATCGAGTGTCTCCTTGGTGAATCTTGTTTTTGTTGGTGGCAAGGAGATAGCAGGGACTGTGCCAGTTTTTTAACTTATTGATTTATATGGATAAATTAAGATTTCTAAGTTTGTTGAAAGTGATTTGTCTCTGATTGGAGACTGTTGGCGGGTTCGATGGCCTCATCGCTGGCAAGCCAGCTCCCACAGGTGTAGCGGTACATGCAGATCCTGTGGGAGCTGGCTTGCCAGCGATGAGGCCCGAAAGACGGCAGTCCCACTATCGGGACAAAAGTCTCTTTATGGAGACTGAATCCCCAGCGCCACCAGCTTCTTGTACAAGGTCGAACGCCCCAACCCCAGCTGTCGCGCGGCTTCCGGCACATTTCCCTGGCAGCGATCCAGGGCATTGCGCAACAGTTGCCGTTCGAAGGCTTCGCACGCCTCCCGGTATCCCAGCAGCGGCGCCGGCTCATCCGCCACCCGCGGCAGCAAAGTGCCCAAAGCCCCCTGAATATCCTCGACCCCCAACCGCGCCCGGTCCGCCAGCAAGGTCGCCCGCTCCAGCACGTTTCTCAGTTCGCGGATATTCCCCGGCCAGGCATGCCGGGCCAGCAGCGCCAGGGCGTCGTCCTCCAGCTCGTGGCGGCTGCCGAGGTCTTCAAGGATCGCCTCGCTCAGCGCCGGCAGATCGTCGATCCGCTCGCGCAAGGCCGGCACTTCGATCGGCAGCACGTTCAGCCGGTAATACAGGTCGGCACGAAACTCGCCGCGGGCCATGGCCGCCTGCAAATCCCGGGAAGTGGCAGCAATCACCCGCACATCGCTGCGCAGCATCTGGTTGGAACCCACCGGCTCGTATTCCTTCTCCTGCAACACCCGCAGCAGCTTGCTCTGCAACGGCAGGGGCATATCGCCGATCTCGTCGAGAAACAGCGTGCCGCCCTCGGCCAGTTGCAGCTTGCCCGCGCGGCCCTTGCGCTCGGCGCCGGTAAAGGCACCCGGTGCGGTGCCGAAGAACTCGGCTTCGAGCAGGGTTTCCGGGATCGCCGCGCTGTTGATGCTGACAAAGGCCTTGTGCGCTCGCGGCGAGGCGGCATGGATGGCGTGGGCCAGCAACTCCTTGCCGGTGCCGGTCTCGCCCAGCAACAGCACCGGCGAATCACTGCTCGCCCCGCGGCGGGCGCGGCGCTTGACCTCCAGGCTCGCGGCACTGGTGCCGATGAACTGGTTGAAGCTGTACTTGGCCTGTCGCGCCTTGAGCAGCGAGCGGGTCGAGGCCAGTTCCTGCTGCATGCTGGAATAGCGCATGAGCAGCGGCGACAGGCTGCGCAACTCGTCGAACAGGGCAAAGCCGATGGCGCCGATCACCTCGCCGCCGGCGTCCTGGATCGGCAGGCGCATCACCACCAGCGGCTCCTTCGGCGTGTCGAGCATGTCCAGCAGGATCGGCCGGCCCTGGCTGACCACCTCGCGCATCAGGCTGCCGGGGATCACCTGCTCGCAAGGCTGGCCGATGGCGGCGCTGGCATCGGCCAGGCCGAAGCGCCGGGCGTAGCGCTCGTTCATCCAGACGATCCGCGCATCGCGGTCGACGATCACCGTGCCTTCGCTGGACTGCTCGATGATCTCGAACAGCGATTTGATCGCCAGGCGGCGGACCCGCTGGTAGTCCTTGAGGCTGTCGTCGTGCATGGGGTGTTCCGTGAAAAAGAGTCAGGCCCGGGGATCGAAGGCTTCGCGCAGGGCATCGCCGATAAACACCAGCAGGGTGAGGATCAGCGCCAGGGCAAAGAACGCGGTAAAGCCCAGCCAGGGCGCCTGCAGGTTCTGCTTGCCCTGGTTGACCAGCTCGCCCAGCGAGGCGCTGCCGGCGGGCATGCCGAAGCCGAGGAAGTCCAGGGCGGTCAGGGTCGAGATCGCCCCGGTAAGAATGAAGGGCAGGTAGGTGAGGGTGGCATTCATCGCGTTGGGCAGGATATGCCGGACGATCACCAGGCGATCCGGCAAACCCATGGCCCGGGCCGCCTGCACGTACTCCAGGTTGCGCCCGCGGAGGAACTCGGCGCGCACCACATCCACCAGGGCCAGCCAGGAAAACAGCGCCATGATCCCCAGCAACCACCAGAAATTCGGTTCGACGAAGCCGCTGAGGATGATCAGCAGGTACAGCACCGGCAGTCCGGACCAGACCTCCAGCAAACGCTGGCCGAGCAGGTCGACCCAGCCGCCGTGGTAGCCCTGCAGGGCGCCGGCGGTTACGCCGATGACGGTACTGATCAGGGTCAGGGCCAGGGCGAACAGGATCGACACCCGCGTGCCGTAGATCACCCGGGCCAGCACGTCCCGCGCCTGATCGTCGGTACCCAGCCAGTTGCTCGCGGTCGGCGGGCTGGGCGCGGGCACCTGCAGGTCGTAGTTGGGCGTATCGGCGCTGAACGGGATCGGCGGGAACAGCATCCAGCCGCCCTTGTCCTCGATCAACTGGCGCACGTACTGGCTGCGATAGTCCGGCTGGAATGGCAACTGGCCGCCGAACTGCTGCTCGGTGTAGCGCTTGAACGCCGGGAAATACAGGCTGCCTTCATGCTTGAGCAGCAGCGGTTTGTCGTTGGCGATCAGCTCGGCACCCAGGCTCAGGACCAGCAGCGCGGCGAACGCCCACAGCGAGAACCAGCCGCGCCGGTTGTTGCGAAAGCGCTGCCAGCGGCGCTGGGCGATGGGCGACAGGCGGAACATCAGTGCGCCCTCGTGGCGAAGTCGATGCGCGGATCGACCAGGGTGTAGCAGATATCCCCGACCAGGCGGATCAGCAGGCCGAACAGGGTGAAGATGAACAGCGAGCCGAACACCACCGGGTAGTCGCGGCTGACCGCCGCGTCATAGCTCATGCGCCCGAGGCCATCGAGGGAGAAGATCACCTCGATCATCAACGACCCGGCGAAGAACACCGTGATCAGCGCCTGGGGCAACCCGGCCACCACCAGCAGGATGGCGTTGCGGAACACATGGCCGTAGAGCACGCGGCGCTCGGTGAGGCCCTTGGCCTTGGCGGTGATCACGTACTGGCGGGTGATTTCGTTGAGGAAGGCGTTCTTGGTCAGCAGGGTCAGGGTGGCGAAGCCGCCGATCACCAGGGCGCCCACTGGCAGCACCAGGTGCCAGAAGTAGTCGGCGACCTTGCCGATCAGGCTCAGCTCGGCAAAGTTTTCCGAGACCAGCCCGCGCACCGGGAACCAGTTCAGCGAAGTGCCGCCGGCGAACAGCACGATCAGCAGCAGGGCGAAGAGGAACGCGGGCAGGGCATAGCCGATGACGATCAGGCTGCTGCTCCAGGCATCGAACACGCTGCCATGGCGCACCGCCTTGCGGATGCCGAGGGGGATCGACACCAGGTAGGTGATCAGGGTGGCCCAGAAACCGAGGGACAGGGTCACCGGCATCTTGTCGAGGATCAGGTCGGTGACCTTGGCGCCGCGGAAGAAGCTGTCGCCGAAGTCCAGCCGCGCATAGCTGCCGAGCATCAGCCACAGGCGTTCCGGGGCGGACTTGTCGAAGCCGTATTGCTTCTTGATGGTTTCCAGCAAGGCCGGGTCGAGGCCGCGACTGGCCCGCGAGTCGAGCTGGACCGACGACCCGCCCGGCGCACCGCCACCCATGCCTTGCAGGCGAGCCACCGCCTGTTCCACCGGCCCGCCGGGGGCGGCCTGGACGATAACGAAGTTGACCAGCAGGATCACCAGCAAGGTCGGGATGATCAGCAGCAGGCGCCGCAGGATATAGGCGGTCATGGCTTGACTCCCGTGCGCTCGGCCATCTGTTCGTTGGTCAGTGCCGTCGGGCTGACTTCCCACCAGGTGTCCAGGGCCGGGTCATTGGCCGCCGGGACCTTCGGCAGGCCGAAGCGGTTCCACCAGACGCTGGAGGTGCCTGGCGGGTAGTAGTTGGGGATCCAGTAGTAGTTCCATTGCAGCACCCGGTCCAGGGCATGGGCGTGGCGTTGCATGCCGGCCTGGGTATCGGCGCGCACCAGGCCGTCGATCAGGCGGTCCACCACCGGGCTTTGCAGGGCCATGAAGTTGTTCGAACCGGGGTCCTTGGCCGCCGCCGAGCCGAAATAGCTGTACAGCTCCAGGCCCGGCGAGGTGGTCACCGGGTAGCCGGTGACGATCATGTCGTAGTCCCGGGCCATCAGGCGATTGACGTACTGCGCCGAGTCCACCCGGCGGATCTGCATGTCGATGCCGATCTGCGCCAGGGTGCGTTTCCACGGCAGCAACAGGCGCTCCATGCCGTTCTGGCCATTGAGGAAAGTGAAGCTCAGGGGCTCGCCGGCGGCATTCACCAGGCGATCGCCATCCGCGTGCCAGCCGGCGGCCTGCAACAGGGCCAGGGCCTGCAGCTGTTTGTCGCGGATGATCCCCGAACCGTCGGTGCGCGGCGCTTCGAACACCTGGGTGAAGACCTCGTCAGGCACCTGCCCGCGCAGCGGTTCGAGGATTTTCAGCTCCTCGGCATCCGGCAACTCGCGGGCGGCCAGCGGGCTATTGGCGAAATAGCTCTGCTGGCGGATGTACATGTCGCGCATCATCCGCCGGTTGCTCCATTCGAAGTCCCAGAGCAGGGCGATGGCCTGGCGCACGCGGCGGTCCTGGAACATTGGCCGTTGCAGATTGAACACGTAGCCCTGGGCGTTCTGCGGGGCTTCCTTGGCCAGATGGGCGCGTTGCAGGCGGCCATCGTCCAGGGCCGGGCCGGCGTAGCCGATGGTGTAGCCGGTAGCGGAAAACTCGCGGTTGTAGTCGTAGCCGCCACCACGCAGGACCTGGCGCGCTACGTCGGTATCGCCGAAATACTCGATGCGCATCTGGTCGAAGTTGTAGCGCCCGCGGTTCACCGGCAGGTCCTTGCCCCACCAGTCGCGGTCGCGTTCGAAGGTGATGCTGCGACCATTGTCGATCCGCGCCACCTTGTACGGTCCGCTGCCCAGTGGCGCCTCGAAACCGCCGCCATTGGCGAAGTCGCGGTTGCGCCACCAGTGTTCCGGCAGCACCGGCAGCGAGGCCAGGTCAAGGGGCAGGGTACGGTTCTGGCTGGTCTTGAAATCGAAGCGCACCTGGGTCGGCGACTCCACCACCACATCGGCGACATCGGCGAACTGGGTGCGGTACTTCAGGTTGCCGTCGCGCAGCAGCAGATCGTAGGTGAAGCGCACGTCTTCGGCGCGGATCGGCTTTCCGTCGGCAAAGCGCGCCTTGGGGTCGAGATAGAAGCGCAGCCACAGGCCGTCATCGGCCCGCTCCATGCGCCGGGCTACCAGACCGTAGACGGTGTAGGGCTCGTCCAGCGAGCGCACGGCCAGGGGCGCATACAGCCAGCCATCGATCTCGCTGACGCCGATGCCCTTGTCGATATAGGGAAGGATATGGTCGAACTGGCCGATCTCGATGGCCGAGCGGCGCAGGCTGCCGCCCTTGGGGGCGTCGGGATTGGTGTAGTCGAAATGCTGGAAGCCGGCGGAATAGCGCGGGGCTTCGCCGTAGACGGTGAGGGCGTGGGTCGGTGCGGCTTGCGCGCTTTGCCATGAACAGAGAAGGGCAATACACACCACTGTCCCGTGGGAGCGAGCTTGCTCGCGAAGGACCGCAAAGCGGTCCCCCAAGGCCATGCGGGCCTTACGAAGCAAAACCGATCAGTCCTGGCGACTGGTCACTTCCAGCAGGTGATAGCCGAACTGGGTCTTCACCGGACCTTGCACGGTGTTCACCGGCGCGCTGAACACCACGGTATCGAATTCCTTGACCATCTGGCCCGGACCGAACGAGCCCAGATCACCGCCCTGGCGGCTGGACGGGCAAGTGGAGTTGGCTTTGGCGATTTCGGCGAAATCGGCGCCGGCTTCGATCTGCGCCTTCAGTTCGTTGCACTTGTCTTCGCTGCTGACGAGGATGTGGCGGGCGGTGGCTCGGGCCATGGCAGGTACTCCAATTTTGGGAAAAGCCAGAGCCTACCGGAATTGCCTGACGAATTCTCCTCAAAATCTGCAGGTCGTTTCCCTGGGTACCTGATATTTCTGTCAGTTGTGCATTCTGCCGTCCCGCCCTTCAATGAAGCCGTCGCCACATCGGCCTGTTTGCACGAGAGGGAACATCATGGACGCTGCAAACCTCCGGTCTTCATTGCAGGTGCTGTTGATGTTGTTGCTTGGCCTGATGTTGCTGCCGATGAGCCACGGCAGCGTGGCAGAGACCGGCAGCCAACTGGCACAGCGGCTGAACGCCAGCTACGCCAAGGCCATGGACACTTGCAAGGAGGGCAAGCCGGCCTACTACTGCAGCGGCGTGATGCTCAAGCAGGTGGCGCTGGATGATCCCGAGCCTTTCTGGGCCCACGGTGAGCAAGCGCAGCAGCGTGGCGGGGAGCGTTTTGACTTTCTGCGCATGGATATTACGCATGGCCCCCTGGCGAGCCCGGGCTATCTGTTCAGCGACCGCACCACGGCCATTGGACAGGGCAAGGACTATGTGCTCATCGGCGATGACGGCATGGCCCGCCCGCCCGAATTGATCGTGCACAACTGGCACCATGACGATCCGGCCCGGCTGCCGCTCCAAGCCCTGTATTACCTGCGTGACCAGCCCGGGCAACTGGGCCTTGCGCTGCGCCATCAACAGGCCTATCACCGCGCCACAGGCCAGTGGCTGCCGATTCTCTCGCTACAACCGGGTGCTGCGCAGCCATTCGCCTTCGATCAGCGCGCGCAACTGGCATGGGGCGAGAAGTTGGTGTACCAGCTCAACCAGCGCTACGAACGGAGCCTGGCCAGTTGCCCGGACGGCACCTCGCCGGTGCATTGCAGTGGTGTGCTGGTGAGAGCGGTGGACTATGCGTCTGGCGAAGCCATCTGGATGCCGGACGACCGGGATATCGCCCTGAATGGCCTGTCCTTTTCCTGGGTTCGCCGCGACATCAACACCCGTAGCCTGCACAAGGACGGCGAGCTGGGGTTCATCTTCGATGCCCTGGGCGAGCCCGACCGCTACCCGGTCGAGCTGCGTTGCGCGTACCCGTTCAATGGCTTCACCAGCTCGCTGCCGGATCGCTGTGCCGCAACCTGCGCCTCCGAGGGCATCACCACGGTGCAGGCCTGGCGCGACAAGTACGACGGCGAGTTGGGCAGTTGCACCTTGCAGGACACTCCCGGGGAAGTCGGCCTGCTGCTCGACATCCGCAAGACCCGTCCCGCCAGCTCCATCAACGAGCTGATCATCGCCCCCTGGCCGCAACCGATGCCGGAAAACCTGCCGCTGGCGGCGTTTTTCTTCAACATCTTTGCCAACGGACGAGAGCAGGCCCGATCGACGCAGCGGGATTTCATGGACCATACCGGACAGTTCAAACCGGTCATCCGCCTCGACCTGCAAACGCCGGGGGCCCAACGTTTTCTCTACGACCTGGACGACCAGGTGTTCTGAGCGCGATTCATCAAGGAGGAAGCCGGCATGCCGAGTCCGATCATTCGTTACCTTTGCGCCGTGCTGCTTTATCTGGTCGCTGTCCAGGGCTGGGCACTCACGGGGCCGGAAACCGCACAGCAACTCAACCAGCGCCTGGCAGCGACGCCGGCGCAATGCGTCGGTGGCAAGCCAATTGAAGCGTGCAGTGGGGTGCTGGTGTTGCCCATGGTCAAGGGGCATCCGAAACCCTTCTGGCATCACGGTGCCGAAGCCGTGGAGCGGGGCAGCGAACAGTTTCGCTATCTGCGCCGCGACCTTGGCGGCGAGTCCCTGCCGGACGCGGTCGGCTACATCCTCCACGATGGCTTCACCGCGCAGTCCCAGGGCAAGGGCTACGAAGTGATAGACGACGGTAGCGCACTTCCCGGCGAGCGACTGGTGCGCAACTGGGACGAACAGGCGCCGGAGCAATTGGCGGTGCAGGCGCTGTATTACGACGCCACCCAGGTGGACAGCCTGTTGCGCGCCCAGCAGGGTCAGCTCGATTTCTTCCTGGTCACGGGCCAGTGGCTGCCGCTGGTGCGCTTCGCCCCGGACGATGGGGCCGGTACCTTCGGCTTCAGCACCCAGGAGCAGCTGTACAACGGCTATCAGGTCGCCGCGCGCCTGAATGCCCGCTTTATCGATACGGCCATGGGGTGCCGCGACGGTCGTTCGGCGTACTACTGCAACGGCGTGATCCTGCGTACTGTCGGACCGGGGGATTTCCATGCCTGGAACCCCAGTCCCAATGCCATCCGCATCGGTGGTGTGTCCTTCAGTTACTACCGTCGCGACCTGGATGCCGACACCATGCTTTACCCGCGGGGCTACGTCATTCGCGAACTATCCGCGCCGGCGCAGACGCCGTTCGAGCCGATGTGCTTCTTCCCGATGGATGGTGACACGGGTGAAGCCCCGGCTGGCAAGGTCTGCACCCGGAGGAATACCTGCGAGGCCCTGGGCGTGGACACGGTTGAGAAATGGATTGCCCGCTATCAGTCCAAACCACGCGAAAGCTGTTCGTTGAGCATGTCCCAGGTCGATCTGCAACTGGCCCATGACATCCGCCAGCAGGCCAGGAACGTGGACCCATGGACCGAACTGGTGATACGCACCTGGCCGCAGAACATCGGCAAGGAGCTCTCGATCGAGGCGGTGGTATACAGCACCCGATCGCACCATGGCGGCAGTGGCCTGACGAATGCCAGGCACACCCAGCGCGACTACCTGGAACAGACCGGGCGCTACCTGCCGCTGCTGAAGGCCGACTTCAGGAATGCAGCAGGCCAGCCTTTCAGTTTCGATCCCGCCCAGCAGATCAAACCCTAGCCACGCAAGGCAGTGGCGGCCTCCAGCAGCATGGCCTCGGTGCCGTCCCAGCCCAGGCAACCATCGGTGATCGACACGCCGTACTTCAGCGGGCCCTTGCCCAGGGCCTGACAGCCGTCGAACAGATGGCTCTCGATCATCACCCCCACCAGCGAGCGGTCACCGGCGACGCGTTGTTCGATCACATCACGCAGTACCGCTGGTTGCTTGAGCGGGTCCTTGCCGCTGTTGGCGTGGCTGCAATCGACCATGATCCGCGCCGCGATCCCGGCTTTGGCCAGGCCTTGGCGGGCCATGGCGACACTGTCCGCATCATGGTTCGGGCCCTTGTGGCCGCCACGCAGGACCAGGTGGGTGTCAGGGTTGCCGAGGGTCTCGACGATCGCCGGATGGCCCTGGGCATCCAGGCCGAAATGCCGGTGCGGATGGGCCGCACTGCGGATCGCGTCGCAAGCGATGCCGACACCGCCGTCGGTGCCGTTCTTGAAGCCCACCGGCAGGCCCAGGCCGCTGACCATCTCGCGGTGGATCTGCGACTCGGTAGTGCGCGCGCCGATGGCCGCCCAGCCGAGCAGGTCGTCGAAGTAGCCGGCGGCCATCGGTTGCAGCAGTTCGGTGGCCACTGGCAGGCCGCGTTCGAGCATGCCCAGCATCAGCTCGCGGGACAGGCGCAGGCCGCCGTGCATATCGTCGCTACCGTCCAGCTGCGGATCGTAGGCCAGGCCTTTCCAGCCGACCGTAGTGCGCGGTTTTTCCACGTAGGCGCGCATTACCAGCAGCAACTGGTCATCGACCTTGTGCGCGAGTGCGGCGAGGCGGTCGGCGTATTCGAGGGCGGAGCGGGGATCGTGCAGGGAGCAGGGGCCGACCACCACCAGCAGGCGCGGGTCGTGACCGTCGAGAATTCGTTTGATCGCCTGGCGCTGTTGCTGGACCTGGGTGGCGAGGGCGGTGGACAGGGGCAACTGCTGCTTGAGTTGCACGGGGCTGGGCAGACGCAGGCTCACGGAAGTGTTGGCTGCGGCAGGGGTGTTCAGTGGCAGTGCCTGGGTAGTCGCTTGCATGTTCGGTAGTCCCTGGGCGGAAGGCGGCTTCTGTGCCGCGCCTTCGGCCCTATCGTTGTGTTCGACAGATACTTGAATGTGTGTTGATGCCACCTGCAACGGACCGGTCGGAGGCGGCTGGCTGGCCCGAACGGCAGTGGCTAAATCGCCAGGCAGAGCTTTGGTAGCGGTAGTAGGTGGCGTAGTTCATGTGTCGATTCCTCAGTGATGTCAGTGTTTTCGGACCCAAAACAAAACCCCCGGAGGGCTGGGCCGTCCGGGGGTTCGAGAGTTCTCGTGTTCGGCGGCCCTGTTGATGGGCGCCGGTGTGGGTATCAGCGGCGCCTGTGGCTAAACCAATACCCAAAATAAAACGCGGCTGGAGCAACGGAGCCACAGGCAGCCACGGACACGGCGGAGCGCGCTGGGCGACCGGTGTGTTGTGCGTGGATGTGAGTGGTGTGGTTCATGTGCTGCTCCAGTTGAATGCGTTCGAGCTTACTTCAGCGTAAGTGCGTGTTTCAACGATTAATTTCGATCGTAACGATTAATTATTTCTACCGGCCCATTACCTACGTAGATAGGCAGTGAAGTCGATATCCCCGGCGCTGAGGATCGCCTGCACCCGGTTGTGCACGTTGAGCTTGCGCAGGATCGCCGAGACATGGGCCTTCACCGTGGTTTCGGCGATATCCAGGTTGTAGGCGATCTGCTTGTTCGATTCGCCCTTGGTCATGCGTTCGAGTACCAGCAGTTGCTTGCGGGTCAGCGCCTGCAGCAGCTCCGGGGCGAAGCCCTGGGGTTCGCTCTGGCTGCGACGGCTGCCGCTTTTCTGGGTGCGGATGATGTCCGGCGGCAGGTACACGTTGCCATTGAGGATCTGCTCGATGGCCTCGGTCATCTGCGAGCGCGGCGAGGATTTGGTGATAAAGCCCACCGCGCCGTAGGTGATGGCCTGCAGAACGATCTGCTTGTCCTGCTCGGCGGAGACGATCACCACCGGGATGGTCGGCGCCTCGTTGCGCAGGTTGATCAGCCCGCCGAGGCCGTGCATGCCGGGCATGTTCAGGTCGAGCAGGATCAGGTCGAGATCGTCGTGCTCGCCGGTCAGGGCCAGGGCGCTGTCGAGGTCGGCGGTTTCCATCACTTCGCTGCCGGGGAAACCGTCGCTGATGACGTTATGGATGGCCTCGCGAAACAGCGGGTGGTCGTCGGCGATCAGAATCTTGTACATGGCTTTGCACCTTATTGTTTTTGGCGTTGAGCGCAAGGAACGCGTGGTTCAGGGAAAGGCTTCGGGCGTGGCGGCTACCACGGGCAGGCCGGCATTCTCCCAGGCATCGAGGCCATCACGGTACCAGTACAGCTGCGAGTAGCCCAGCGCAGTGGCGCGCTTGACCGCGTTCCAGCTCAGCCAGCAGTCGGAACGGCAGTAGAAGACGATGGCGCGCTGGCGATCACCGCCACTGAGGCGTTGCAGATGGCGGCTGAAATACTCGCGCCACTGGGCATCCAGTTCGCCGTCGCCGGTATTGGCCAGCCAGTGGCTGCCGGGCAGGTTGGCGTGGGCTTCGCTGGCGATGAACTGGCCGTTGAGGAACGGGCGTTTGTACACGTCGATGAGCAGGGCCGGCGGTTGCTCCTGGAGCAGGGCCTGGACCTGGGCAGTATCGACGGTCCGGGCGGTCTCGGCGGTGGCCGGGGTGGGGCTGCGGTACAGACCGTTGCGATAGCCGTCGGCGGAGAACGGCGGCGCATCGGCCAGGGCCGTGCTGACGAGCAGGCCGGACAGGGTCAGGCCGAGGAGGGTGGACAGGACGCGAGGCAGCATGGTCGGCAGTCTCATTTTTGTTATGCCGGTATTACAGGTCAGTGCCGAGGCTTTGTGAATGCGACCATCGACAGCAAAAGCGCTACCAAAGTAGTAGGCGGACGTCGCGGGCGGGGCTCTAGCATGGGCCTGTGGCGATAACAAAGAGAATACGCCGATGGACATCCTGCTGGTCGACGACCATCCGATGCTGCGCCTGGGCCTGAGTGCCGTGCTTGCCGAAGAACTGCCGGTGCGCGAAGCCGCCTCCGGTGAAGAAGCCTTGTTGCGTGTACAGGAGCAGGTGCCGGGCCTGGTCCTGATGGATTTCGACCTGCCCGGCATCAGCGGCCTGGAGACCACCCGCCGGCTGCGTCAACGCCTGCCGCAATTGCGCGTGCTGTTCTTCAGCGAACATACCGAGCTGGGCCTAGTACGCCAGGCGCTGGATGCCGGTGCCTGTGGTTTCCTGTCCAAGTCGGTGGCGCCGGCGACGCTGCTCGAAGCGGTGCGTCGGGTGCTGGCCGGACATGCCTATATCGAACAGGCCCTGGCCACCCAACTGGCCACCCAGCCGCACCGCAGCGAAGACAAGGACGCGCGCTTGAGCGGGCTGACCCAGCGCGAGACCGAGATCTTCCTGATGCTGGCCAAGGGCACCTCGATGCGCATGATCGCCGAGCACCTGTGCCTGAGTGGCAAGACCGTTTCCAACTACCTGACGGTGGTCAAGAGCAAGCTGCAGGTCAGTTCCCATGCCGAGCTGGTGCATCTGGCGATCGAGACGGGGTTGCTCAGGATCGCTGCCTGACTCCAAGGCCTCATCGCTGGCAACGCCAGCTCCCACAGGTTCAGCGGTGCACACAACCCTGTGGGAGCTGGCGTTGCCAGCGATGAGGCCGGTGAGATCAACATTAGTCCCAGGTTTTCGGGCAACCTTCGCAACCTTCCATGTTGGCATCCTGGAAGTTCGCATAATGCACCCGCGTCCCGCGCAGATTGGCCTTCTCCAGATTGCTCTCGCCGAACTTGGCTTCCTGCAGGTTGGCGTCCGACAGGTTGGCACCCAGCAGGTCGGCACGGCTCAGCCAGGTCATTTCCAGGTCGGCGGCCTGCAGGTTGGCGTTGTGCAGCTTGGCCCCGGACAGGCGGGCAAATTCCAGGTAGGCGCCGCTCAGGTTGGCACCGTTGAACTTCGCCCCCTGGGCGAACATGCCCCAGGCCTGGGTGGCGATCAGGCTGGCGCCGGTCAGGTCGGCGATGCGCAGGTTGCTTTGTTGCAGGCTGGCGCGGTTGAGGTTGGCACCTTGCAACTGGGCTTTCTCCAGATTGGCCAGGTCGAGCTTGGCATGGCGCAGGTCGGCGCCTTTGAGGTTGGCCCCGGCCAGGTTCATCTTGGTCATGTCCTGGTTGTTCAGGTTCGCGCCGGCGAGGTTGGCGTTGGGGCACTGGCTCTCCGGCTGGATCACGCAACCGTTGACGATCAGCGGCTGGTCGTCGCCATCGTCGGCGATCACGGCGAAGGCGGGGGTGATGGCGAGGGTCAGGAGTAGCGGGAGGTATTTCATGGATAGCTCCGTCATTGAGGTCGGTGCAAAACCCTGTGGGAGCTGGCTTGCCAGCGATAGGGCCATCAGCCTCGACATGGCTGAGGCAGGGAGGGCCCCATCGCTGGCAAGCCAGCTCCCACAGGGACCAAAGAGGCTGTCACGCCCCTTTGGTCTCTTTCAGATCAGCGCTGCGCAGTCTTGGAATCCCAGCTCGGGATCTTGAACACCCAGAACGAACCACCCTGTGCCACCGGCTTGGTCAGCTCGGCCATGTCGCCGCCCCACAGCGGTACCGCACCGCCGTAGCCGACGGTCACGCCGATGTACTGCTCGCCATCCTGTTCCCAGGTGATGGGCGGGGAGACGATGCCGCTGCCGGTCTGGAATTTCCACAGCTCTTCGCCGGTCTTGGCGTTGAAGGCCTTGAAGTAACCGTCGCCGGTCCCGGTGAACACCAGGTTGCCCTTGGTCGCCAGTACGCCAGCCCACAGCGGCAGGCGCTCCTTGTGCTCCCAGACCATCTTGCCGGTGGTCGGGTCCATGGCGCGCAGCGAACCTACGTGGTCCTCGTACATGCGCTTGATGCGGAAGCCCATGCCCAGGTAGGCGGAGCCTTTCTTGTAGTTGACCTCCTCGGTCCAGTATTCCTCTTTCCACTGGTTGGACGGCACGTAGAACAGGCCGGTGTCCTGGCTGTAGGCCATCGGGTTCCAGTTCTTGCCACCGAGGAACGGCGGCGAGACTTCCACCGACTTGCCCTTGGTTTCGCCCGGTGCCGGTTTTGGCGGACGCTGGCCTTCGTTTTCCACCGGACGCCCGGTCTTCAGGTCGATATGGCTGGCCCAGGTGATGTTGTCGGCGAACGGGAAGGCGTTCTTCAGCTTGCCGTTGGTGCGGTCGACCACATAGAAGAAGCCGTTGCGGTCAGCGTGGGCGGTGGCCTTGTACTGCTTGCCGTCCTTGTCCTTGTAATCGAACAGCACCAGTTCGTTGTTGCCGGAGAAGTCCCAGGCATCGTTCGGCGTGTGCTGGTAGAACCACTTCACTTCACCGGTGCTCGGATCGACGCCGACCTGGCCGGAGGTGTAGAGGCTGTCGTAGTCGTGCGGGTTGCCGTCTTTCGAGGTGCGCGCCCAGGTGTTCCACGGGCCGGGGTTGCCGGCGCCGACGATGATGGTGTTGGTCTCGGCATCGAAGCTCGCGCTCTGCCAAGGGGCGCCGCCGCCGTGGCTCCAGGCCTCGACCTTGCCGGTTTCGGTGCTCGGATCATCCGGCCAGGACGGTGCCTTCACATCGCCGGTCGGGGTGCTGTCCTTGCCGTTCAAGCGACCCATGTGGCCTTCCACGAACGGACGCATCCACACTTCTTCGCCGGTATCCGGGTCGCGGGCATACAACTGGCCGACCACGCCGAATTCGTCACCCGAGCTGCCGTGGATCAGCAGGACCTTGCCGGTCTTCTGGTCCTTGATCAGGGTGGGTGCGCCGGTCATGGTGTAGCCGGCGGAGTGATCGCCGAACTTCTTCTTCCACACCACCTTGCCGGTGTCCTTGTTCAGGGCAATGACCTGGGCGTCGAGGGTACCGAAGAAGATCTTGTCGCCGAAGATCGCTGCACCGCGGTTGACCACGTCGCAGCAAGGACGAATGTTGTCCGGCAGGCGGTGGTTGTAGGTCCACAGGCGCTTGCCGGTCTTGGCATCGAGGGCGAACACCCGCGAGTAGGAACCGGTGACGTAGACCACACCGTCGCTGATGATCGCTTGCGACTCCTGTCCACGCTGCTTCTCGTCGCCGAAGGAGAACGACCAGGCCGGGGTCAGCTTGAACACGTTCTTGTCGTTGACCGCCGCCAGCGGGCTCCAGCGCTGGGCGTTGGTGCCCATGCCGTACTGCAGCACGTTGTTGGTGGTCTTGTGGTCGTCGGCGATGTCTTCCCAGGTCACGGGTTTGGCCTGGGCCTGGGCCATGCCCAGGGTACCCACCAGCAGTACGGCCAGGGACAGGGGAGCCATAGAAAGCCGGGAGTGTGCGGCGGGTAACGATCTTATTGTCATCTTGGTGTTTCCCAATGGAGGTTTTGGCCTGCATAGACTGGAACGCCAACGCTCCCCGAGATACGGAAAAACTCCCGCCCTTGCCGGGAAAACTTCCCGGTCCGGACATGATTTGGCACTGCCCCACAAGCCCTACTACCAACGGACTAGACCGCGACCACCAAAGCAGCATGGGGGAGGCTCCCGGGTGCTTCCTAAGATGGCCGGCAGAACCTTTCGCCAGAGAGGTTTTCGCGTGCAAATCGTGCAACCTGAAGTAGTCGAGGGCAAAACAATGACAAGAGTTAAGAACGCCTTGCTGGGCACCGTGTTCATGGCCGGCCTGATCAGCACCGGAGCGGTCATGGCCCACGGCAACGTGACGCCGAGCGCCGTCAATATCGGCAACCTGGAAAAGCTTGGTGAAGAATGGCGGACCGAAAACCCCTATCGCACCGGCAAGAACCATGATGAAGCGCTGAGCATCGGTGCTTCGGCCTACAACATGAACTGCGCCGCCTGCCATGGCCTGGAAGCCAAGTCCGGCGGCATCGCCCCGGACCTGCGCATGCTCGACGAGGGCGCCAGCGGTGACGAATGGTTCGTCGAACGGGTGCGCCACGGTTCGGTGCGCGACGGTCGCGTGTACATGCCGAAGATGGCCGACTACCTGAGCCAGGAAGCGCTCTGGGCCATCCGTACCTACCTGGACAGCGTCCACGTCGAGGAGTGAGGCCATGGGCCGGGTGCCGTTGTTGCTGCTGGCGTTATGCATGGGCGCCCCGGCATATGCCCTGGACCCGGGCAAGGACCCGGTGCCCTCGGTGATGTGGGAGTTCTATCGAAAACAATGGATTGGCGATGAGCCCTACCGCTTCGACGAACGGGTCAAGGTGGTTGCGCCGCCGTTCGCCGAGGATGCCCGGCAGGTTCCCCTGCAAATCGACGCCCGCGGACTCCCCGGCAACGTCAAGCGCATGCTGGTCTGGGCCGAATTGAACCCGTTGCCGCGCATCGTCGACTTCGCGCCTGGTCCCGAGGTACTGCCATGGCTGGCGATCCGTATCCGTATCGAACAGGCCACGCCGCTGCGTGCAGCGGTGCAGACCGAGGACGGCGTCTGGCATGTCGGCTCGACCCTGATCGACGCCGCCGGTGGTGGCTGTACCGCGCCCAGCGTGGTGCGCAGCCAGCCCGGCTGGGAAGAGCGCCTCGGCCAGGTGCTTGGTGGGCGCTACCCGCGCGAGGACTACAGCCGCCTGCGCCTGTCGGTATCCCACCCCATGGATAACGGCCTGATGGCCGGGATTCCCGAATTCTTCATCGATCACGCCGAGCTGTTCGACGCTGCGGGCCAGTCCCTGGCGACCCTCGAACTGTGGCCGGCCGTGAGCGAAAACCCCAGCCTGTCGTTCGACCTGCGCCGCCCGGGCCCGGTACGCCTGAGCCTGCGCGACAACAACGGCAATGCCTTCGACGCCGCCATCGAATGAGGTCCCGGATGCGTGCTTTGCTGTGCCTGTTGAGCCTTGTCAGCCTGCCGAGCCTGGCCGACCTGGACTACCGTCTCGAACCCCGGCAAATCGCCGCCGACACCTGGGTGCTGGAAGGTCGCACCGAGAATTTCTCCCGGGACAATGGCGGCAATATCGTCAACACCGGGTTCATCGTCAGTGAAGACGGCGTGGTGGTGATCGACAGCGGCCCTTCGCTGCGTTACGGCCAGGCCCTGCGCCAGGCCATTGCCAGGGTTACCGACAAGCCAGTGGTGCAGGTGCTGATCACCCATCACCACCCCGACCATGCCCTGGGCAACCAGGCCTTTGCCGACGTGCCCATCGCCGCCTTGCCGGGCACCACGGAGCAACTGGCCAGGGAGGGCGATGCGCTGGCGGAAAACATGTACCGCATGGTCGGTGACTGGATGCGTGGGACCGAGGTGCGCCTGCCGGTGCAGACGCTGGAACCGGGGGTGAAGACCTTCGGCTCCCATCCGCTGCGCTTGTTGGCCTTCACTGGGCACAGCGGCGCCGACCTGGCGGTGCTGGACGAAAAGACCGGGGTGCTGTTTGCCGGCGACCTGCTGTTCTACCAGCGTGCCTTGACCACGCCGCACAGCCCCGGCCTGGCGCAATGGGTGGATGACCTCCAGCAGTTGCAGGCCCAGCCGTGGAAAGTGCTGGTGCCGGGGCATGGTCCGGTCAGCCAGGACCGCGGGCCGTTCGACCAGATGGTCGACTACCTCGGCTGGCTCGACGACCTGCTGCGCGACAGCGCGGCCAATGGCCTGGACATGAACGAAGTAATCGCCACGCCGATTCCCGAGCGCTTTGCCTCGGTGAAGCTGAGCAAGTACGAACTGATCCGCAGTGTCACCCATCTTTACCCGCGCTATGAGCAGGCAGCCATGGCGCGGGTGGAGCAATAGGTTGGCCATGATGGCCTCATCGTCGGCAATGCCGACTCCCACAAGGATCCTGGCCTGCCGCAAAACCTGTGGGAGCTGGCCGGGCGGCGATCCGATTGCCAGCGATGAGGCCATCAACAACGAAGCAAGGTTCAGCCCGGGTTCCCAACTACCTCCCGCACCATCTCCAGCACTTTCTGGATCACCGGATCCCGAGCACTGTCGCTGCGCCAGCCCAGCTCCACGGCATAACGCGGCAACTCGATCGGGCACGGCAGGCAGCTCAGGTTGGCCAGCCTGGCCAGTGCCTGCGCCGCATGGGTCGGCAGGGTGGCTATGCAATCACTGCCCTCCAGCAACGCCGGCAACGCGGCGAAATGCGTGGTCGACGCCTCGACCCGGCGACTCTGCCCCAGCGCCGCCAAGGCCTCATCCACCACCCCGACATAGCCCCCGGACGACACCAGCACATGCCCACGCTGCAGAAAGTCCTGATGACTCAGGTCACCCGGCACCGCACTGAGGCAGCTATACCCGCCGCTGGCCAGCACCTGGCGTCCCAGGGCCCGGGACGGGATCGCCCCGGCGGTCAGGGCCAGGTCGATCTGTCGGCTCATCAGTGCATCCGCAGCGACCATGCTGTGAGTTTGCTTGAACAGTAAACGCAGGCCCGGGGTACGGACCTTGGCCAGGTCGATCAAGGCCCGGCCGATGGCCAGCTCGTGATCGTCCGACAGCCCGAGGGCGACGGTACGGCCATGGAAGGCGGTCTGCGCGCCGCTGACCAGCAACAGGCTCTGCCGGCATTTCTCCAGCGCCGCCGCAATGATCGGGCGCAGTTCCTCGCTTTTCGCCGTCGGCCGCAAGCCGCGCCCGGTGCGTTCGAACAGGTGATCGCCGTAGACCAGGCGCAAGCGGGCGAGGGCGGCGCTGACCGCCGACTGGGTGATGCCCAGGCGAATCGCCGCACGCCCGGCACCGCCTTCCTCGTACAGGGCCTCGAAGACTTTCAGCAGGTTGAGGTCGAGCGACCAGATATCGATTTGGCTCATATCAGATAGGGTCTGTACTGAATTGATTGATAACGCAGCGCTGGCGACTATGCCTCAATCAACCCAAAACAAGCGAGACAGACCCATGCCAACTTCCATCGTTGCCGCCTTGCAGATCGGTTCGCGCCCCGAGGGCAAGGCCGCCACCCTCGACGCCGTGCTGGCTTACGAAGCGCGGATCAAGGCCAGCGGTGCCGGGCTGGTGGTCATGCCCGAAGCGCTGCTGGGCGGCTACCCCAAGGGCGAGACCTTCGGTACCTACCTCGGCTACCGCTTGCCCGAAGGCCGCGAGGCCTTCCAGCGCTACTACGAAAACGCCATCGACGTGCCCGGCGCCGAGACCGACGAACTGGCCGGCCTGGCCCAGCGTACTGGTGCCCACCTGGTGATCGGGGTGATCGAGCGCTCGGGCAATACGCTGTTCTGCACCGCGCTGTTCTTTTCCCCAGAGGCCGGCCTGGTGGCCAAGCACCGCAAGCTGATGCCCACCGGCACCGAGCGCCTGATCTGGGGCCAGGGCGACGGCTCGACCCTGCCGGTGCTGGACACCCCGGTGGGCAAGCTCGGCGCGGCGATCTGCTGGGAAAACCACATGCCGCTGCTGCGCACGGCGATGTACGCCAAGGGCGTGCAGGTCTGGTGCGCACCGACCGTGGACGAGCGCGATGTGTGGCAGGCGTCGATGCGCCATATCGCCCACGAAGGCCGGCTGTTCCTGGTCAGCGCCTGCCAGGTGCAGCCGTCGCCCAAGGCCCTCGGTATCGAGGTGCCGCACTGGGACGCCGAGCGCCCGCTGATCCAGGGCAACAGCGTGATCGTCGGGCCGTTGGGCGAAGTGCTGGCGGGGCCGTTGCGTGGTGAGGAGGGCTTGTTGACCGCCGGGATCGACCTGGAGGAACTGGTACGTGCCCGCTACGACTTCGACGTGGTCGGGCACTATTCGCGGCCGGATGTGTTCTCGCTGAGTGTGGATGAACGGGCCAAGCGTACGGTCGAGTTCCGCAGCTGATCCGCCGTCAGGCCGTGACGAACTCCGGCTCGTGCCCGACCGGGAAGTTCACCGAGCGGGCGATAAAGCACTTCTGATGAGCCAGGTGGTGCAGCGAGCGGGCCTTGTCCAGGTCCGTTCCGGCTGCCAGGGTCACCCGGGGGCGCAGCGTGACCGAGGTGAACTGCCCGGCGCCGTTGGGCGTTTCCAGCATCTCGCCCTCGGCGCGGTCCTCATAGGCCAGCACCACGATCCCGGCCTCGGCGCACAGGCCCAGGTACCAGAGCTTGTGGCAGGCCGACAGCGAGGCCACCAGCAGGTCCTCCGGATTCCAGCGTGCCGGGTCGCCGCGAAACGCCGGATCGGAGGAGCCCTCGATGCCGGGCTTGCCCTCGGCCTCGATCAGATGGTCACGGCTGTAGCCGCGATAGCTGGCGGTACCTGTTCCCTGGTTGCCGGTCCAGGTCACGCTGACCGCGTAGTGATGTTGTTTGTCGGCCATCGGCATTCCTCCTGAATGAGTGGAATGCCGAGCTTAGCCGCGCAGGCCGTGGCGGCGAAACGTGCAGGTCGGGAAACAGTCATTGCGGCCATGCACGATGCGTCAGCAGCACATCAGAACGGCGGCCAGGAAGACAGCGGATCATGCCGGCACGGCTGCTTCAACACCGCATTGCACTCAGGCCTATCCTCCGGCACCTGCACCCCGGTCAATTCCCCCAGCACCAGCTGCGACGGATGCTGCGCGTCGTGGAACACCGAGTTGCGACTCTGCAGGGCGTAATAGGCAAAGCCATAGCCCCCGGTGCGCGACGGCGCGTCGATCCAGATGCGCAGCTTCGAGCCCTTGCGGAACGGATGGGAGAACGGCGGGATCTCCACCCGGCCCAGGGCCGGCACATTGGGCAGCATCGGTTGCAATGCATCAGGTTCGTTGAGCTGTACCGGACGCACCGCGCTGGACTTGCCGGCATCCAGCGCACGGTTGGACATGCGCAGCCAGCCGCGCTGGACGAATACCTCCTTGTCGTCGGGGCGCACCTCGGTGATGGTCACCTGCACATCGGTGTCCGGGGCAAGGAAGGTCGACAGCCAGATATCCGCACTGGCACTGCCATAACTGAGGAAATCCCGCTCGAACGCGGCACTGGTGTAGGCCACGCTGCCCTGGCGCCACAGCGGATGCTGCCAGCCCCAGGCGTGGTCCTTGAGGTAGGTGTTCACGTCCGGGCCGGGGATCGGGTAGAGGTAGGCGTCCGGCTTGCCACGGCCCTGGCCGTTTTCGATCAGCTCGCCGTCCTCGCTCAGGGCAAAGCTCACCGGCTTGACCGGCAAGGGGTACTGATTGCGCTCGATGGTCCAGCCTGGACGTGCGGTTTCATTGGGTTGATGCCGGCCTTCGCGCTGGTCGGCCACGGTCTCCTGCCAGATTTCCAGGTGCGGGGTGCGCTCGAAACCGTTGGCGGCACCTTTGACGAAGTGATCGAGGAAGGCATACAGCTTCTGGCGGAAACGTTCCGACTCGTAGAGATTGTGGCCGCCGCTGCTTTGCACCATCCACAGCTGCCGTGGATCGAGGCGCTCCTGATAGAAACCTTCGCGGGCCAGCACCGCTTCGTCCTGCCACGCCTGCATCGACAGCACCGGCACCTGTACCTGGTCGGCGCGGTCCCGTGGGGCGCGCTGCTTCATCCACTCATCGTGCTGCGGGTGGCGCAGCAATTCGTACATCAACGAGGTCTTGCCGACCTTGGCCTGATTCTCGGCGACCTGAGCCAGGCAGCGCTGGTCGCCTTCGCTTTGCGCGCTGGCCTTGACCGCCTCCCAGCGCTGGTCGACGAACCAGTGCCAGGTGGTGGTGAACTCCTGATTGGGCACGCCGCCCTGGGACCAGCTGTCGGTATAGGCGTCGCCAAGGATCATGCCCGGGGCGATGGCCTTGAGGCCCTGTGGGCGTTCGGAGGCGGTCATCAGTTGCGACATGCCGGCCCAGGACCAGCCGAACATGCCGACGCTGCCGTTGGACCAGCCTTGTTTCGCAGCGAACTCCACGGCGTTGCGCCCGTCGCTGCCGTACTCGCGGCCGAGGAAGTCGAAGGTGCCCTGGGAGCAGCCGGTACCGCGGGCCTGCACGCCCATCACGGCGTAGCCACGCTTTACCAGGTCCTGGTCCATGGCTACCGAGAAGGTTTCGTTGTCCTGTAGATAGGCGGAGCCGCCGATGCTACCGGAGTCGTAGCCGCTGTAGCGGATCAGCACCGGGAACGGACCGTCGCCCTTGGGCAGCAGCACCGAGTAGCGCAGGTCGGTGCCGTCGTCGGCCTTGAGGTAACCGGTGAGGCGCTTGGCCCAGAATGGCTGGAAGCTGCGGTCGGACGGTGGCATGCCTTCGGGCGGCGGCGGGGTGGCGCAGGCGCCGAGGGTCAGGGCGAGGGTGAGGCATACAGCGTGTTTGAGTTGATGCATGGGTGATCTCGATTGAACGGCCTTGCACGGACCTTGTGGGAGCTGGCATTGCCAGCGATGAGGTCAGCAGGAGCAAAGCGGTTGTCTGGACGGGCCTCATCGCTGGCAAGCCAGCTCCCACAGGGGCCTGTGCAAGTCTCTGGATGTGGCGGGTCAGAACCTGCGATTGGCGGAAAACACCACCGTCGCCGAGCAATCCCCGCCCTTGCCGAAGTTGTTGCGGCATTCGGCTTCGGACAGGTCGGTGTCGATATAGGCGGCCTTCCATTCCAGGCCGAAGGCCCGCTTGCTCAGGGCCACCTGCCAGTCGTTGTAATCACTGCGGTAGTGGCCGCTGGCGGACAACCAGGCCTGCTGGTCCGGAGTCGAGGTGTGGCCGTAACGGACGTTGAGCTTGGTCTGCCAGGGCAGGTAGAAGTCGTATTCGGCCCAACTGATCAGGCGATGACTGTCGCGCTTGCTGATGGCCGCATCCGCCGGCAATACGCCCCATTCGATCAACTGGTCGACCTGGGCCGCCGCCGCGGCGCGGGCCGGCGGGTTCTTCAGATCGTTGGCGTATTTGAAGCCGAGCGTGGCATTGCGATAACCGAAGGTGCCGATCAGTTCGCCGAAGTTGATCCAGCTGTCGCCCGGGTACTCGTAGCGCACGTAGGACAGGGAAAAGCGGGTGTTCTCGGTGATCGGCCGGGCGATGCCGACGTAGTAGTCCCACTCCCGGTTGCTTTGCGTGCCCATGTCGACGTTGGCGGTGAACACCCCGGCGTAAAGGCCGCTGAGCTTGTGCACCAGGGTCGCCGAGGAGAGCAATACCGGGCCGTCATCCTGGTTCAGGGAAAAGCCGCCGACGCGGTAGTCGCTGGCCAGGCCGACGTTGATATCGAGCAAGGTTTCCGGGGTCAGGTCGAGGGCCTGGGCGGAAGCGGAGAGGCCGAGCAAGGCGCTGGCCAGGCCGCGAAGTGCAAACTGCTTCATTACATCTGCTCCATTGTTGTGATTGCTTTGGCAGAGAAGGGCGTTGCGTACTGCTTGTTCTTGTAGGTTTTCCGGGCAAGCCGGGTCCGCAGGCTCGGCACGGGGCGAACCTCGGGTCATGCGTGGTGAAGAGGCGTCAGACGTCGGAGCGGATCCGGTTCCACATGCGCGTCAGCATGCGCAGTACCTGGCGCTGCGGCGGTTCGGTCTGGAACAGCAGGCGGCGGTCGTCATCCGGGACGAACAGGTTGGGATCGCCCAACAGTTGCGGATCGATCAGGGCTTTGCTCGCCGGGGTCGGGTTGGGGTAGCCGATCTGGTTGCTGACCCGGGCGATCACCTCCGGTTGCAGGAGGAAGTCGATGAAGGCGTGGGCCTGTTCGAGGTTCTTCGCCCCCTTGGGAATGACCATGTCGTCCGACCACATCAGCGTGCCCTGGCGTGGCAGGGCCAGGCGGATGTCCTGGCCATTGCCGGCGGCCAGGGCCATGTTGCGCGCCGCCAGCATGCCGCCGGACCAGCCCAGGGCCACGCAGATATCGCCATTGGCCAGGTCCTGCGGATACTTGGCCGAGTTGAAGTAGCGCACGTACGGACGGATCGACTTGAGCAGCGCCTCGGCCTTGTCGTAGTCGGCCTGGCGCGTGCTGTCCGGGTTCAGGCCCAGGTAGTGCAGGGCGATGGGCACCACCTCGGTCGGGCTGTCGAGAATCGCCACGCCGCACTGGCTGAGCTTCTCGATGTTTTCCGGCTTGAACAGCAGGTCGTAGTTGCGCATGTCCACGCCTTGGCCCAGCACCGCTTCGACCTTGGCCCGGTTGTAGCCGATCAGGGTGCTGCCCCAGAGATAGGGCACGGCGTAGCGGTTGCCGGGATCGAGACGGTCGCGCTCTTCCATGAACAACGGATCGAGCTGGTTCCAGTGCGGGAGTTTGCCCCGTTCCAGCGGCATGAGTGCGCCGGCGCCGATCAGGTTGGGGACCTGGCTGCTGCCGGGGAACGCCAGGTCGTAGCCGGCACTGCCGGTAAGCAGGCGCGCTTCAAGGGTCTGCGGGCTGTCGAAGACGTCGTAGGTGACCTTGATTCCGGTCCGCGCCTGGAAGTCCTGCAGCACGTCCTTGGGCAGGTACTCGATCCAGTTGTAGATGCGCAGTTCGCCACCCAGGGGCTCGGCGTTGGCCAGCAGGCTGGTGGCGCCAAGGAGCAGGGCGCTGGCAAGGTGTCGCAGGTGCATGGCGGGTCCTTTTTGTCGTTATGGGTGCAGGGAGGCGGCGAGGGCGCGGATCAGGCGCAGGGTGTCGAGGTCGAGGATGCTCTCCGCCACCGGCAGCGAGGATTGCTTGACCACCACCACCCGGCGCAGGAAGTCGACGTAGAGCACCTGCCCGTGAATGCCCACCGCCAGCAGCGCCTCGCCGGGGTAGACGTACCACTGGCTCTTGTAGGTAGCGCCGGGGCTCCACTGGGCAAAGCCTTCATTGCCGGCGTAGATCGCCGGATCGTCACCGCCCAGCACGGCGTCGATGGCGGCTGCGGCGATCAGCTGGCGGCCGTTGCATTCGCCGCGGTCCAGCAGCAACTGGCCGTAGCGCGCCATATCGCGCAGGGTCGCGTTGAAACCGCAGCCGGTGACATTGCGGCCCCAGGGATCGGCAACGAAGAAGGCATCCCGCTCGCAGCCCAGCTCGCGCCAGACCGTTTCGACCAGTTCCGCGCAACTGCGTCCGCTGGCCCGTTCCATCACCCAGCCGAGGGCTTCGGTCACGGCAGTGACGTAGTGGAAGAAGCCACCATGTTCGCCACGCTTGCGCATTCCCGGCAGGTATTCGTAGAGCGACGGGCAGGCGCGGATGCCTTCGGGGGCCGGGGTCAGGCCGCAGGCGTAGCCGAAGTGCGAGCTGCCGGAATCCGGATCGTCATAGACCTCGTCGTAGTCGATGGCCACGGCCATATCCATCAACTGGCGAACACTGGCATCGGCAAAGGCGCTGTCGACGAACTCGGGTACGTAGTGCAGGGCGGGCAGGCGGTCGTCGAGCACGCCGCTTTGGACCAGTTCCTCGGCGTGCAGGCCGATCAGCGACTTGGTCACCGAGAACATGATGTGCCGCTGCCGTGGCTGGTGATGCAGGGCGTACAGCTCCTGCACCACTTGGCCGTCCTTGAGCACCAGCCAACCGTCGGTGTGGCTGGCCTTGAGGTGGTCATGCAGGCTGAGGGTGTCCCCCGATGCGCTTTCGAAACTGAATTCCTCCAGGCCCTGCGTCGCGGCCGGCAGTGGTCGCACCGGCTGGCTGCCGCGCTCGACGACGATCCCCGGGCGGATCCGCTCCATATGCTGGAAGGCCCAGCGGTTGTGTGGCGAGGTCATGAAGTTGTGCCAGGTCACCCGCTGTTCGGCCGGCGCCGGGAAGCCCTGCATCAAGGGCTCGGCGGGCGGACTGCCGGCGCAGTAGGCACTGCGTAGCGCTTCGACGAAATCGTTGCTCATGGACTGCTCTCTGCGGTGGTGGTGGCAGATTTTTATCTTCGTAAAATTTTATAGTCAAATAAAAAATTTGATCGAGGTTGAAAATTTACTAGAATCAGGCCCTTGCACAGACCGGCAAGAGACCAGCAGAGGAAAACGCGTGAGCGGATTACGGCAAAAGCAAAAGGAACTGCGCCGCGAGGCCATTCTCGAGACGGCCTTGCGTCTGTTCGAGAGCCAGGGCTTCAACGCCACCACGGTGGAGCAGATCGCCGGGCAGGCGGGGGTATCGACACCGACGGTGTTCAACTATTTCGGCGCCAAGCAGGACATTCTCCTGGCCTTGATGGAACGTGCCGACCAGCGCGCCATGTCCGAGGCACGCCAGCAGATGCCGGCCTTCGACAATGCCGTGGACGCCATGTGCCACCTGGAATCGCGGATCATCCGCCGTGAGTTGGAGGCGTTACCGGCAGCGATCTGGCGTGAGCTGCTGCCGTTCGGTCTGCTCACCCCGAGGCCGGAGGCGGCCACGCACCTGAACCGGCGCCTGATCGAGGAAGTGGTGCAACTGCTGCGTGAGTTGCAGGCGCGCGGGCTGCTCAAGGCGTCCTTCGACGTCGAGTTCGTCGCCGAATTCCTCAACGACTACAGCTCGACCCTGTTCATGCGCCTGGTGCAGGACGACGTGCCGGACCTGGAGGCCCATGACCGGCGGATTCGCAAGTTGACCGAGACCTTGGTGGCGGGGATCGGGGCCGGGTAGGCGGCCCCGGGATGGGGCTATTCGCAGTGCAGCCAGTCCGGGGTCGGAAGTGTGTGTTTGAACTGGTAGCGGCCATTGTTGTGATTCAGGACGACCTGGAATGAGTTGCCTGGATAGCCCGTGAAGATTGCAGTGACCGTCAGGTCTTCGACGCCAGGCTGCTCGGACGGGCGTTTCGACACCACCGTCTGGCCCATTTTCCAACGCTCGAACAATTTCTTGATCGCCAAGGGCCGCGTAACCGAATCAAGTGGCTTCTTCTCTTCTATGCCATGAGTACGCCGGGCTTTTGTTCTGATACCGGCAGCTGCTGCGGTATCGACCTGTTTCTCCAGATCGAGGGTGCAGCGCACCGAGCCGCGCTCGCCCATCATTGGGCTGGTCTCGGGGTTCAGTGTGGCAAGGTGGATATCGAAGGTCATGCGTGTTTTCGATTCCTGTGCCGCCTTGTCGGTTTTCGCGCCTGTCAGGCGTGACCAGACAAACAGTGGATGCGCCGTACCCGGAGCGTTCACCACCACGGGTGGGCGGTCGATGAATCGATCGGTCAATTCGGGACTGAGTGATTCCAGCGAGTGTTGGACAGGCTGGTTGTCGCGGAATTGCCAGATGGATAACAAGGGAGGTGACAAGTTGGCTTTTCCTGCTTCGAGCCTGAGCATGTCGCTGACTTTCCAGGTCAGCCCGAGCAAGGCGACACCTTGCCCATCGGCCAGGCGGAGCAAGGCCAAGGGGTCGACGCTTTCGCTGGCATCGATGGGAACAGGCATGATGTCTTGTGCTGCACCATCACCCAGTGCCTGGCGAATGACCAGCAAGCGGTCCTCGAAGCCCTTGCCGTTGGTTGTGGAAACGATCCGCTTGTTCGAATCCGCTTTCATGCCTCTGACCAGAATCCAGGCATGGGTGTCGTTACCTTGCGCATCCTTCTCGAGCAGCAGGTCGTTCTGCAGGAAACGATAGCGGTCATTGATCGCGTTTCCGCCGTTGAGATCGTAGTTGGGAATCTGTCCGGCGCTGGCCAGGTTACGACGCCACAGGCGCATGGTCCCATTGTTATGACCGAACGTGATCAGCATCGGTCTACCGTCTACCCAGGCCATCTTGTTGATGGATCCCAGAGGCTCCGTCGCACACTGTTCATTCAACAAGGGTGATGGGCACTTTTCGAGCTTCAGGGCAGGTTTTCCCTTTGCCTGGGGCAGCGCAAAGTCGATCAGGTGCAGCGCAGTGTTGTTCTGGCTTTCCCGTGCCAAGGCGACCATGGCAGTTTTATCGGTGGCGATACGCTCGTTGGTCGGCGCTGTTGCCACGTACTGGCCCGGGTAGGCGACGGCATTGCTGCGGCTTGCGCCGAGGCCGAGCAATTGCTCCGGATGCTCGGGATCTACCTTCAGGGACCGCTGCGTAACGCTGTTGCGTAGAAAGTGGTAGGTGACGATTCCCAGTTCTCCCGCTGCTGCCCGCTGAGAGTCAAGGGCGTAGCCACGGGCCACGATGTAGTCGTCTGCCCGCAAAGGCATCGGGTCGTATTCGAAGTAGGTCGATTCCCCCACTGTCCTGAAGGCTCCCGCACCGCCGATGGAAACACCTAGCAGAACTTTCTTGGCCTGGGTCTGGCACAGGGCATAGACATCTTCTACATCGACTTTGGGTTTCTGTATCTGTCGACACATGCGAAACGCTGCTGCTTGCAGGGCACGGTCGCAATCCGCCTGGGAGTAGCCGTAGGTCGCCAGGCCATGGCGGTAGCACATGTCGTGCATGGCACAGGCGGGACGGAAATGCAGGTTCACGTCGGCGCTTTTCTCTTCCTGGCGGAAAAACAGCCTGCCAGTTTTCGGAATCGAGCAACTCAGACCCATGCCACGGCCACCGAGAATGGTCTGGGTGATTTCCGACGAAGGAAACAATTTGAAGGTCGAGGGCACTTCCATGTCCTCGGGCGTTTCCAGATTGGGAAATATGGCTTCGGCACCCTTGTCGGCCAAGCTCACGCAACCCTGCAACATACCCATCAGCAAACCGACGGCGACCCACCGCATTATCGCTTCCATGCGCCTATCTCCCCGACTTTGTAGCTCACTTGATATATGGCTTTGCGCCACTATTTCTGTCAGCTTAGCCGCTCGCTGTCGGGGTACCTCGGGAATTAGTCCGCGGACAAACCTAACACGTCACTGCCCCGCCTCCCGCGTATCGATACTCACCACCACCGACATCCCCGGCCGTAGCCGCGCCGCTTCCGGCTGGTCGGCATCGACGGTGATCCGCACCGGAATGCGCTGGGCGATCTTGACGAAGTTGCCGGTGGCGTTATCGGCCTGGAGCAGGGCGAACTCGGAGCCGGTAGCCGGGGAAATCTGCTGCACATGGCCGCGCAATTTGAGGTGGTCGAGTGCATCGACAGTGAAGGTCGCCGGCTGGCCGATGCGCACCTGGGCCATCTGGGTTTCCTTGAGGTTGGCGATCACCCACAGGGTGTCCGGCACCAGCGCCATAAGCTGCGCGCCGGAATTGACGTAGGCACCGAGGCGGGTGCCGATCTGGCCGAGCTGGCCGTCACGCGGCGCGGTGACGCGGGTGTTGTCCAGGTCGATGCGCGCCAGCTCCACTGCGGCCTTGGCGTTTTCCACGGCGGCTTCGAGGGCGGCACGGTTAACGATCACCGTCTCACGGTCCTGGCGGGCGATCTCCAGGGCGGCCCGGGCCTGGGCCAGGCTGGCCACGGCGGCGGCATGGCTGGCGCGGCTCAGGTCCAGTTCGCGGCGCGATACCGAGCCGTCGCTGGCCAGGTCCTGGTTGCGTCGCAGGTCGGCCTGGTTGCGCGTGGCCTGGGCCGCGGCGTCGTCGATGGCTGCCTGGCGCTGGGCGATCACCGCCTCGGCGCTGTTGCGTTGCTGCAGGTTGTTGGCCAGGGCCGCCTGCTGCTGTTGCAACTGGGCCTTGGCCTGGGCCAGGCGTTGGGTGTAGATGCGGTCGTCGAGGCGCACCAGCAGGTCGCCGGCCTTGACGAACTGGAAGTCGTGCACCGGCACTTCGACGATATAACCCGCCAGCTGCGGGCCGATGATGGTGACCTGGCCGCGCACCAGGGCGTTTTCCGTGCTTTCGATGGTGCTGCCGAACGGCGGCAGGCGCCAGGCGTACAGCACGATCAGGATCCCGGCAATGGCGATGGCGGCGAAGCTCAGGGTCGAAAGCAGGCGCACCCGCCGCGTGCGCAGCGGGCTGCTCGGTTCGCTGGGCGGAGGGGTGCCCTCCGGGGTTTCGGCGAGGGCGGTGGTGGTGGTCGAAGGCGTTTCCTGGGTCATCGGCTTGGCGCGTCGCTTGAGGGTACGGTGGCCGCTGCCTGGCGCGCGAGGTAGCGCAAGCGCAGGCTGCGGATGAAGATCCAGATCATGGTCAGCACGGCGATGCTGCCGATCAGCATGAACACATCGTTATAGGCCAGGATATTGGCCTCGCGGGTGGCGGCGCTGGCCAGCAGACGCAGACCGGCTTCGCTGCGCAGGGCCGGGTCGGCGATGAGTCCGGCATAACCGGCGCCACCTCCCTGGACCCGGGCACTGACCAGGGGTTCCAGGGCGCTGAGGTTTTCCACCAGGTGGCTGGAGTGGAATTTCTCGCGCACGGTCTGGAAGGTGCCGAGCAACGCCGCGCCAAGCAGGCCGCCAAGGTTGTTGCAGATACCGAACATCACCGAGAAGCTCACCAGGTTGCGCGGGTTGGCGCGCACATGGCCGATGCCCAGGGCCATGCTCGGGCCAAGGAAAAAGGTACTGCCGAACGCCAGCAGGAACTGGCTGGCGTACATCTGCGCGGGGCGGGTCAGGTTGCTCGACGAGCTGTCCATAAAGGCTCCGGTGGCCATCGCCGCCAGGGAAATGAACAGCGGCAGGACCAGATGCTGCGGGTTGATGGTCAGGGCACTGGTGGCCAGGCCGGCCGCGGCGCCCAGCAGCATGATCCAGTACAGCTGGCGCATCTGCTCGCTGCCCATGTTCAACGCCTGGAGGAAGCCTACGGCACCGGTGGACTGTTCCGAAGTGACCATGCGGATCAGCACCACGCACAAGGCCAGGCGGACGATGGCGCCGCTGCCCAGCCAGCGGGTCATCAGCAGCGGGTTGCTGCGGTTGTGCTCGATGGCCAGGCCGCTACAGACCAGGGCGATGGATGAGGCCAGGGCGACGCCGATCCAGGGCGCATCCAGCCACCAGTCGATGCGCCCGAGGGATAGCACCGCGCAGAGCAGGGCGGTACCGCTGGCCATCAGCGAGAAGGTGAGGAAATCCAGGGGCTCGAAGGTCTTGAAGCGGTCGCCGGGTGGCAGCTTGAGCAGCAGCACGCAACCCAGCGCGGCCAGGGCCAGTCCCAGTTCGAACAGGTACAGGCCGCGCCATTCGGCGATCTGCAGCAGGTCCTCGGAAAACACCCGGGCCAGCGGTACCGCCAACTGCGAGGCGCCGAGGCCGAGGACCATGGCCTTCAAGCGCCACTGCGCGGGAAAGGCCTGGATCATGTAGTACAGGCCCAGCGAGCTCAGGGCCGCGCCGACCATGCCATGGGCCGCGCGCACGGCGATGGCCGAGTTGAGGTCGTTGACGAACAGGTGGGCGAAGGTGACCAGCGCGTAGAGCACCAGGAACACTTCGGTAAAGGCGCGCAGGCCGAACTCCTGGCGGAACTTCACCAGCAGCAGGTTCATCGACACGTTGGTCATGACAAAGGCCGCCGGCAGCCAGGCCATCTCTGCCGTGGTCGCGCCCAACGCACCCTGGAGAAACGGCAGGTTGGCGGTGACCAGGGCATTGCCCAATCCTCCGGTGATCGCCACCAGCAGCCCCACCGCACCATAGGCCAGGCGCTTGCCCGGCGCGTGCAGCGGCGTCGACGGCGAGCCGGGCAGGGTGGGTTTTTCGTGAGGCAGCCACTGGCGGGGGGCGTATTTGTCCATTGGCGAGAGGGTGGTCCATGAGCGCGTGGGAAAACTTTACGCGAGGTGTAGGGGGAATGACATCCTGCACGAAACCCAGCGGATCAGTCGAAGGTTCAGCGCGGCAGTTCCAGGACCACCCAAAGCCCACCACCCTCGCGCTCCACCAATTGCAGCGTGCCGCCATGGCCGCGGGCGATGTTGGCCGCGATGCTCAATCCCAGGCCATGTCCGCCGCTGCTGCGCGACGCGTCGACCTGATAGAAATGCTCGAACACCCGCCCGCGGTGCTCGGGCGCGATCCCCGGCCCTCGATCGCCGACCTTGATGCGCAGCCGTTCAGGCTCGTCGATCACCTCGATATCCACCGGCCCCGGTGCATAGCGCCGGGCATTGTCCAGCAGGTTCTGCAGGCAACGCCGCAGTCCGCCAGGATGGGCCAGCAACGGCCTCGCGTTGCCGTGGATGTGCAGTTCACCGCCGAGGTCCTGGAAGTCCGCCTGCAAACCCTGCAACAGCGCATCGATGGCCACCGGCTCGCGAGCATGCTCCAGCTCGCCATTGCGCAGGAAGTCGAGGCTGGCCGCGACCATCTCTTCCATATGCCCCAGGTCATCGCGAAAGCGCTGGCGCAGGTGCTCTTCCGGGAGCATCTCGGCGCGCAGGCGCATGCGGGTGATCGGCGTGCGCAGGTCGTGGGACACCGCGGCGAAAAAGCGCGTGCGCTCGGCAATGCTGTCGATCAGCCGGCGCTGCATGGCGTTGAATGCCTGCGCGGCCTGGCGCACCTCCTGCGGTCCGTCCAGGCTCAGCGGTGGGCGATGGATATCGCGGCCCAGGGCTTCTGCCGCCGCTGCCATCTGTTTCAACGGACGCAGGGCCAGGCGCACGGCGAGCAGGGCGACCAGCACCACCGCAAGAATGCGCAGCAGGTAGATGCGCAGGATGTAGTCGAATACCAGCGAGCTGATCGAGCCGCTGCTCCAGCCCTGGTTCTCGACGGCGCGGAAATACAGGGTGCGGCCATCCGGGATATGCAGGGCGAACAACAAGCGCACCCGTGCCTGCTCGCCATCGAACAGGGTCGCGGGTCCAGCCGGTTGTTCGTTGGCCGATTGCAGGGCCAGCCCCAGCAGGTGGATGGACGCGGGCTGGCCGAGGCGTTCGGCGACCAGTTGGCGCAGCAGGGTTTCATACATGGGATCGGTATCGGCCTGTTCCGGCGCCTCCGCCAGGCGCTGCCAGCGCGGCGACTCGAAGCCATCGAGCACGGCGTCAAGTTGCTGCGGATGCTGGCGGGCCACCTGCAACACATCGGCAATCCGCCCGGCGGCCAGGCGCAAGGGGATCTCCAGCACCTGGGTCTGGCGCACCTCGTGCCAGATGCTGCTGGTCAGCAACTGCGAGGCCAGCATGCCGCCGACCAGGATCAGCACCAGGCGGCCATGCAGGGAACGGGGCCACAGGCGTTTCATTCGCTGACCACCTTGTCGACGCTGAGCATGTAGCCCTCGTTGCGCACGGTGCGGATCAGCGCGCCGCCCTGGCGGGCATCGTCGTTGAAGTGCTGGCGCAGGCGGCTGATGCACACATCGATGCTGCGGTCGTAGGGCGTGCGTTCGCGGTCGAACACATGGTTGAGCAGAAAGTCGCGGCTCAACGGGCGGTTCGGATGCTGCAACAACAGGCGCAACAGGCGGAAATCCGAAGTCCCCAGGCTGATCACCAGGCCCTGCGGCGAGCGCAGCTGGCGGCTGCTGGTATCCAGTTGCCAGCCGGCAAAGCGCAGGCTGCGCACATCGTCCATCCGCGCCCGCTCGGGAAAGGCATTGGTGCGGCGCAGCACCACCTTGATCCGCGCCAGCAGCTCGCGCGGGTCGAAGGGCTTGGCCAGGTAGTCGTCGGCGCCCATTTCCAGACCGACGATGCGGTCCACCAGGGTGCCGCGGGCGGTGAGCATGATCACCGGGATATTGCTGCGCACCCGCAGGTCGCGGCACAGGCTCAGGCCGTCTTCACCGGGGAGCATCAGGTCGAGCACCACCAGGTCGATCAACTGGTCGTCGAGGCGTCGGCGCATTTCCCGACCATCGGCCGCCACCGAGGTGCGCATCCCGGCTTCCTCCAGGTAGGTGGAGAGCAACTGACGGATCTCGGGGTCGTCGTCGACGATCAGGATATGGTCGGGGGAGGACATCGGAATGCTTCTCAAGTGGAATTGGCGGACTTTACACCGGCTCGGCAGGGCAAATGTAATGGAATGTGTTGAAGCCGACGGAAGCGGGGTTGCCATTACATTTGCGGAAAAAGAGTGATCGGACGCGTGGATAGAATCCGCCGATACAAATGCGACTGATTCACTTTAAGGAAAACACCGATGTCTCTCGCTTCCTCCCAGCGTCTGCCCGCCACCCTGGCGCCCGCCGTCGGCCTGATGTTCGGCGCCTGCCTGCCGGCGGTACATGCCGCCGACCAGGTGCTCGACCTGCCAGCGACCAACGTCACCGGCAAGCAATCGGCGTACAAGGCCGACGAGGTCACCTCCAGCAAGATCACCACGCCGCTGCTGGACGCGCCGCAAAGCATCACCGTGGTGCCCAAGGCGGTGCTGGAAGAGCAGAACGCCCAGAGCCTGCAGGACGTTCTGCGCAACGTACCGGGCATCACCTTCATGTCCGGCGAAGGCAACCTGGGTTGGGGCGACCTGTTTTCCATCCGTGGCTTTGCCGCCGAGCAGAGCCTGACCGTGGACGGCGTGCGTGATGCCGGCATGTCCAGCCGCAACGACACCTTCAACCTGGAACAGGCGGAAGTATTCAAGGGCACCGGCTCTGTGGAGTCGGGCGTGTCGGCGGTGGGTGGCAGCGTCAACCTGGTCAGCAAACGCGCCCACCTCGGCGATGCCGGCAAGCTCTCCGCCGGCATCGGCACCGACAACTACAAGCGCCTGACCGCCGACGTCAACCGCCAGCTCAACGAAACCACGGCGGTGCGGGTCAACCTGATGAAGCACTACAACGCCGTGTCCGAACGCGACGAAGTGGACTACGACCGCTGGGGCTTCGCCACCTCGGTGGGCTTTGGCCTGGGTACCGATACACGGGTGTGGCTGGATGCCTTCTACCAGAAGGACAAGAACACCCCGGACGGCGGCGTGCCGATCCAGCGTGGCACCGACGGCAAGCGCATGCCCGGGGTGTCCCGCGATGCCTGGTTCGGTGACGCCGACCTGTATACCCAGCGCACCGAGACCCGCTCCCTTACCGGCCTGATCGAGCACGACTTCAGCGACGATGTGACCCTGCGCAATCAGCTGCGTTGGCAGCAGACCGACAACTGGGCGGTGCTGTCGCCGGCGCGTTTCATCGCCGCCGATGCCGACGGCAACCGCACCTGCACCGGCACCCGTTGCGCCAGCCTGGGCTATGTCGGCCTCGGCCCGCTGAGCTCGATCAACGGCATCAACGCCTACACCCAGTACGCCAACAGCAGCAGTGGCTACGGCTACCTGCGCGGCAGCGACTTCGGCCTGTCCAAGCGCTACGAGATCTTCGACAACCAGACCGACCTGCGCTTCAACCTGGACACCGGCGGCATCCACCACGAGGCGGTGACCGGCGTCGAGCTGTACCGCGAGTCCTATGGCGGACTGCACAAGACCATGGAAGTGCCGGATGGCTCGATGTTCTTCGACCTGTCGGACCCGTCCCATCACTTCGCCTCGACCTCGGCCGACAAGGGCTATGGCGATCCGCGCAGCATCGTCAAGAACGCCGCGATCTACGCCTCCGACACCCTGACCCTGGACCCGCAATGGCAACTGTTGCTGGCCCTGCGTTATGACCGCTGGGAAGCCCAGAGCGAGCGCTCCACCGGCGACAGCAGCAGCCGCGACGACGCCATCGGCGGCCGTGCCGGCCTGGTCTACAAGCCGCTACCCAACGGTAGCGTGTATGTCTCCTACAGCGAGGCGGCGCAGCCGTCGGCAATCGGCGCCACCACCAACAACCAGATCTACGGCGCGGCCAGCACCGAGGACTACAAGCCGGCCAAGTCCAAGACCTACGAACTGGGCACCAAGTGGGAGCTGTTCGATGACCGCCTGAACCTCAACGCCGCGCTGTTCCGTACCGAACTGGAAGACAGCTGGGAATACAGCGAAGGCGAAACCTCGCCGGTGCGTGCGCTGCCGGCCAAGCGCGTCGACGGCGTCGAGCTCGGCTTGCAGGGTGACATCACCGAGCGCTGGTCGGCCTATGCCGGGTTCTCGGCGATGAAGAGCCGGCAGACCAAGGGCGCCAACAAGGGCGAGGAAGCCAAGAACGTGCCCGACCTGACTGCCAACCTGTGGACCAGCTACCAGCTCACCGACAAGCTCGGCCTGAGCTACGGAGCCGACTACGTGGGCCGTCGCCGCTACAGCGACAACAAGTACGTTGGCGGTCTGAACAACAACAGCAGCTACGCCAACGGCCCGTCCGGCGTGTACACGATCTATACCCGCGACCACGAGAAGGCGCCGTCCTACTGGCTGCACAGCGTGGCCGCGCGCTACAAGGTGGACAACCAGACCACGGTCAACCTCAACGTCAGCAACCTGTTCAACAAGTTCTACTACAGCCGCATCGGTGCGTCCCTGGACGGCTTCCAGCTGTACGGCGTGCCGGGTGCCGGACGCACCCTGACCGCCAGCGTGGACTACAGCTTCTGATGCTGATCGATATCGACCGGCTGTTCAGCGCCGCCGAGCTGGACGAAATGCGCCAATGGCTGCTGGCCCAGTCCTGGGTCGACGGCAAGGCCACGGCCGGCGTGCAGTCGGCCCAGGCCAAGCACAACCGCCAGCTCGACGAGGACAACCCGGTGGCCCGGCAGCTTGGCGACATGATCCTCAAGCGCTTGTCGGACAACCCGCTGTTCATGTCGGCGGCGCTACCCAAACGCATCTATCCGCCTTTGTTCAACCGCTATGGCACCGGCGAGGGCTTCGGCTTTCACGTCGACAACGCCATCCGCGGCATCAAGGGCGTACGCGAGCGGGTGCGTACCGATCTTTCCGCGACCTTGTTCCTCGCCGAGCCGGACAGTTACGACGGTGGCGAACTGGTGATCTGCGACACCTTCGGCGAGCGCAGCGTCAAGCTGCCCGCCGGACACCTGGTGCTGTACCCGGGCAGCAGCCTGCACCGGGTCGAACCGGTGACGCGGGGCGAGCGGCTGGCGGCGTTCTTCTGGATCGAAAGCCTGGTGCGCGAGGACAGCCAGCGCAGCCTGCTGCTGGACATGGACGTGGCGATCCAGCGCCTGACCGCCCAGGGCGCCGACCAGGGCTCGTTGCTGGAGCTGACCGGCGTTTATCACAACCTGCTGCGGCGCTGGGGCGATACCTGAAGTTTGTGTTGTGGCTACCGGCCTCATCGCTGGCAAGCCAGCTCCCACAGGGACCGCGCCGGGCACCAACTCCATGGCTGACCCAAAACCTGTGGGAGCCAGCTTGCCGGCGATGAGGCCACTTGCAACAACCCGGTCTGGTTGCCTGGGGAGTACCTGTGGGAGCTGGCTTGCCAGCGATAGGGCCGGGGCCGACAAAGTTTTTCTCTGATCCGAAAGGAGAGTCCTGATGTTCCGACGTTTTTCCTGGCAACTGCTGTTGCCCTTGCTGCTCCTCCTCGGCCTCTGCCAAAGCGCCCAGGCCGTGGAAGTCACCGATGTCCTCGGACGCAAGGTGCAGATGGACCATGCCCCGCAACGCATCGTCCTCGGCGAAGGCCGCTTGTTCTTCGCCCTGGCCTTGCTCGACCGCGACAACCCGTTCCAGCGCGTGGTCGGCTGGCAGAACGATATGCGCCTGCTCGACCCGCACACCTACGAGGTCTACGCCAAGCTCTATCCGCAGATCACCAGGCTGCCGCTGATCGGCCAGGCCTCGGAGCAGAGCGTCAGCGCCGAGCAGATCCTGGCCCTGAAACCGGACCTGGCGATCTTCAGCATCGCCGGCGAAGGCCCGACCCAGCACAGCCCGGTGGCCGACCTGCTGGCCAAGGCCGGGGTGCCGGTGCTGTTCATCGATTTCCGCGTGCAGCCGATCCGCAATACCCGGGTCAGCCTGGAGGCGCTGGGCACCTTGCTCGACCGCGAGAAGCAGGCTCAGGAGTACCTGGACCTGTATGACCGTCATCTGGCCAAGGTCACCGAGCGCGTGGCCAGTCTCAAGGAAGTACAACGGCCGAAGGTGTTCCTCGAGTTGCTTCCGGGCGTGTGGCAGGCGCCGGGCCATACCACCGGCAAGAGCGGCCTGGGCAGCGTGGTCGAGGCGGTGGGCGGGCACAATATCGCCGCCGACGTGATTCCGGGGGCGCTCGGTGATGTCAGCGTCGAGTACGTGCTCAAGGCCGATCCGGATGTGTATATCGCCACCGGCAACCGCGCCCCTGGCGTACTGCTGGGCGCGGGTGTCAGCGCCGAGACCGCGCGCGACAGCCTGGCCAGGATCAGCGCCCGTCCGGAGTTCGCCCCGCTGCGGCCGATCCAGGCCGGCCAGGCCCATGGCCTGTGGCATGACTTCTACAACTCGCCGTTCAACATCCTCGCCATCGAAGCCATGGCCCGCTGGATTCACCCGCAGGCCTTCGCCGACCTCGACCCGCAGGCGACCATGGCGCAAATCAACGGACTGCTGAAGGTCGGCCTGGACGGCCAGTACTGGATCGACGCCAAGTGACCGTCATGGCCCAAACCGGTGTGGCCCAGGCCACCCGGCACTACCGGCGCCTGCTGTGGCGGCGGGTCTGGCTGGTGACCGGCCTGGCGGCATTGCTGGCGCTGTCGGTGCTCGGCGACCTGGCCAGCGGCGCCTCGGGCATGGGCCTGGGGCGCTTGCTCCAAGGCATTCTCGACCCGGCGACCCTGAGCGCCACCGACCGGGTGATCATCTGGAACGTACGCCTGCCGTACTCGCTGATGGCGGTGCTGGTGGGCTCGGCACTGGCCCTGGCCGGCGCCGAGATGCAGGCGATCCTCGACAACCCGCTGGCCAGTCCCTTTACCCTCGGCGTTTCTTCAGCGGCGGCTTTGGGCGCGTCGCTGGCCATTGCCTATCCGCTGGGCATCGCCTGGCTGCAGCCGAGCATGCAGGTCACGCTGATGGCCTTCGTCTTCGCCTGCCTCTCGGTACTGCTGCTGCAGGCCATGGCCCGGCTGCGCGGGGCCGGGGTGGAAAGCCTGGTGCTGTTCGGCATTGCCCTGGTGTTCAGTTGCAATGCCCTGGTCTCACTGCTGCAACTGCTGGCGACTGAAGATGTGCTGCAACAACTGGTGTTCTGGACCCTCGGCAGCCTGGCCCGGGCCGACTGGAACAAGCTCGCCATCCTCGCTTTGGTGCTGGCCGTGCTGTTGCCGTTTTCCCTGCGTGCCGCGCCGGCCCTGACCCTGCTGCGCATGGGCGAGGACCGCGCGCGCAGCTTCGGCGTGGATACCCGGCGCCTGCGCCTGGCCTCGCTGCTGCGCATCAGCCTGCTCTCGGCCACGGCGGTGGCCTTTGTCGGCACCATCGGCTTCATCGGCCTGGTCGGGCCGCATATCGCCCGCCTGCTGGTGGGTGAAGATCAGCGCTTCCTGCTGCCGGCCAGCGCCCTGGTCGGCGCCTTGCTGCTGTCGTTGTCGTCCATTGCCAGCAAGTTGATCCTGCCCGGGGTCATCGTGCCGGTAGGCATCGTCACCGCGCTGGTCGGCGTGCCGGTGTTCGTGGTGCTGGTATTCCGCCGGGGGAGAAAACTGTGAGCCTTGCAATCGAACAACTGTCGGTGTCCTACGGCGCCCGCACCATCATCCGTGACCTCAGCCTGCCGGCCATGCCCGCCGCCAGCCTGGTGGCGCTGGTCGGGCCTAATGGCGCCGGCAAGTCCACCTTGCTCCGCGCCCTGGCCGGGCTGGAGCGGATGAAGGGCAGGGTGGTGCTGGAGGGCGAGGATGTCTCGCGCCTTGGCTTTGCCGAGCGTTCCCGGCGCCTGGCCTACATGCCCCAGCAACTGCCGCCGGGGATTGCCCTCGGCGTACTGGAAAGCATCGTCGCGGCGCTGCGCGTCAGTGGCGGCGAAGACCTGCTCGGCACGGCCTACGAGGCCCTGCGCCAACTGGGCATCGAGCACCTGGCCGAGTATCCGCTGGACAGCCTGTCTGGCGGCCAGCGCCAACTGGTCGCCCTGGCCCAGTTGCTGGCGCGCAATCCGCGGGTGCTGCTGCTCGACGAACCGACCAGCGCGCTGGACCTGCACTACCAATTGCGGGTGATGGACGCGGTGCGCGAGCGGGTGCAGGAGCATCGCTTGCTGGCAGTGGCGGTGCTGCACGACATCAATCTGGCGGCCAGCCATGCCGACTGGCTGGTGGTGTTGCACCAGGGCAGGGTAGTGGCCAGCGGCACGCCGCAGCAGGTGCTGGAGCCGCAGCTGCTGGCCCGGGTGTATGGGGTCGAGGCGCGGGTGGAACGTTGTTCGCGGGACAGGTTGCAGGTGCTGGTGGATAGGGCGTTGTGCTGAGGGGGCAACAGAGATCGACGCGGTCAAGGTAGGAGCTGCTTTAGCTGCGAAGGACCGCGTCAGCGGTCCCGAAACCATCCCGCACGAGCTTCTGGCCAAGCCAAATTGCGGATTCCCACTGCCCGACCTGGCGCGTTTCTCCAGATTCACCTGATTGGCAGGTTTTGGGACCGCTGACGCGGCCCTTCGCAGCTAAAGCAGCTCCTACCTTGATAGCGCCATGCTGTAGGATTATTCCCATATAGTTGTGAGAATTTTTTATTTATCTATTCGGATATCTTTATTGATCCAGGTCTTCGCCATTCATTGCGAAATCACAAAAAGCACTATTGCAATAATTTATGCCGACAGGACCTATAAGAATTTTCCGAACGTTACAGAGAATATTCCTGCCGTTGTTTTAGGGGTCGAAATCCATACGTCAGATGTTTTACTGTGCGCGCCTGAAAACGGACCTGCGCGCGAAGGAAGTTGCACTCGACTTGCCTTCAAGTATTTCAATTTATTCCAAACTTGCCGCCGACGCTTGCAGGCCGTTGTTTTATTAATGAATTCCGTAATGAACTTCGAACTTTCCGGCTTGAAGTTCATTGCTGGATATTTCATAGAGACAACGCATGGACACAATCGTCAGCCGCTACCCGTCGCCAGTCACCCGCAACCCCTACCAGTTGAATGTCGAGAAGGTGAACGTACCGCTGGACATCTTCGCCTTCGAAGGCGAGGAATACCTCAGCAAGCCGTTCCGCTACACCATCCGCTTCACCTGCGCGCTACCGCGGCCTACCCGCAGCTACGTGGCGGCCGACCATGCCCCGGACCGGCCCAAGCCCCTCGACCTCGACAAGGCCCTGTTCCTCAACCGCA
>NZ_JBMDIJ010000025.1:0-70110 GCF_057808595.1 Pseudomonas sp. FG98
TGATCCAGGTCAGACGCAGGACCCTGTGGGAGCTGGCGTTGCCAGCGATGAGGCCGGCAAGCACACCTGACCAGCAAGATCGATGTCGAGGCTGATGGCCTCATCGTCGGCAATCGGATCGCCGCCCGGCCGCTCCCACAGGGTTCCGGGTCAGCCGCATGATCCAGGTCAGACGCAGGACCCTGTGGGAGCTGGCGTTGCCAGCGATGAGGCCCGCAAGAACAACACGGACCCGCTCTGCAAGAAACGGATAGCGGTCTGCAAAAACCGGATATCGACCCCACCGCCACCCGCCTAATCTGGCCTCCGTCAGATAATAAAAACGGAGGTCCCGGCCATGACCCTGGGAATCGACTACCTGAATGCCCTGCTTGAGGAAGACAAGGACCAAGGCATCTACCGCTGCAAGCGGGAGATGTTCACCGATCCGCGCCTGTTCGAACTGGAGATGCAGCACATCTTCGAAGGCAACTGGATCTACCTGGCCCACGACAGCCAGATCCCCAACAACAACGACTTCCTCACCACCACCATGGGGCGCCAGCCGATCTTCATCGCGCGCAACAAGGACGGTGAGCTGAACGCCTTCCTCAACGCCTGCAGCCACCGCGGCGCCATGCTTTGCCGGCACAAGACCGGCAACCGCTCCAGCTACACCTGCCCGTTCCACGGCTGGACCTTCAACAACAGCGGCAAGCTGCTCAAGGTCAAGGATCCGAGCGCGGCCGGCTACCCGTCGTCGTTCAACTGCGAAGGCTCCCACGACCTGACCAAGGTGGCGCGCTTCGAGTCCTACCGCGGCTTCCTGTTTGGCAGTCTGAATGCCGACGTGAAACCCCTGGTCGAGCACCTCGGCGAGTCGGCGAAGATCATCGACATGATCGTCGACCAGTCCCCCGACGGCCTGGAAGTGCTGCGCGGCTCCAGCTCGTACATCTACGAAGGCAACTGGAAACTTACCGCCGAAAACGGCGCCGACGGTTACCACGTCAGCTCCGTGCACTGGAACTACGCTGCCACCCAGAACCAGCGCAAGCAGCGCGAAGCCGGCGATGAGATCAAGACCATGAGCGCCGGCAGCTGGGCCAAGAATGGCGGCGGTTTCTACTCCTTCGAACACGGCCACCTCCTGCTCTGGACCCGCTGGGCCAACCCGGAAGACCGCCCGGCCTTCGAGCGCCGCGACGAGCTGGCCCGCGACTTCGGCCAGGCCCGCGCCGACTGGATGATCCAGAACTCGCGCAACCTGTGCCTGTACCCCAACGTCTACCTGATGGACCAGTTCAGCTCGCAGATCCGCATCGCCCGGCCGATTTCCGTGGACAAGACCGAGATCACCATCTACTGCATCGCCCCCCGTGGCGAAAGTGCCGAGGCGCGGGCCAAGCGCATCCGCCAGTACGAGGACTTCTTCAACGTCAGCGGCATGGCCACCCCGGACGACCTGGAAGAGTTCCGCTCCTGCCAGACCGGCTACGGCGGCGGTCGCGGCTGGAACGACATGTCCCGCGGTGCCGAGCACTGGGTCGAGGGCGCCGATGAGGCGGCCAAGGAAATCGACCTGCATCCGCTGCTGTCCGGCGTGCGCACCGAGGACGAGGGCCTGTTCGTCCTGCAGCACAAGTACTGGCAGGACACCATGCTCAAGGCCGCCAGCACCGAGCCGCAACTGATCCCCGTGGAGGCCGTGTGATGAGCGCTCTCTATGCAACCGTGCGCGACTTCCTCTACCGCGAAGCGCGCCTGCTCGACGATGCCCAATGGGACGAATGGCTGGAGCTGTACGCCGCCGACGCGACCTTCTGGATGCCGTCCTGGGACGACAACGACACGCTGACCGAAGACCCGCAAAGCGAGATCTCGCTGATCTGGTACGGCAACCGTGGCGGCCTGGAAGACCGGGTGTTCCGCATCAAGACCGAACGCTCCAGCGCGACCATCCCGGATACCCGGACCTCGCACAACCTGAGCAATATCGAGATCGTCGAGGAAGGTGAGGGCCAGTGCCAGGTGCGCTTCAACTGGCACACCCTGAGCTTCCGCTACAAGACCACCGACAGCTATTTCGGTACCAGCTTCTACAGCCTCGACCTGCGCGGCGAGCAGCCGCTGATCAAGGCCAAGAAGGTGGTCCTGAAGAACGACTACGTGCGTCAGGTCATCGACATCTACCACATTTGAATCACCCGGCAAGACGTGGTTGGCGACCCTCGGGACGCCAGGCCCGCGGCCGCGTGCGAGGTGCACCATGAGCTACCAGATCGCGCTCAATTTCGAAGACGGCGTCACCCGTTTCATCGACGCCACCGCCAGCGAAACCGTGGCCGACGCCGCTTATCGCCAGGGCATCAACATCCCGCTGGACTGCCGCGACGGCGCCTGCGGCACCTGCAAATGCTTCGCTGAAGCCGGTCGCTACGACATGGGCGACAACTTCATCGACGACGCCCTGAGCGCCGACGAACTGGCCCAGGGCTACGTGCTGACCTGCCAGATGCGCGCCGAAAGCGACTGCGTGGTGCGGGTGCCGGCCTCGTCGCAGCTGTGCAAGACCGAGCAGGCCAGTTTCGAGGCGACCATCAGCCAGGTGCGCCAGTTGTCCGAAAGCACCATCGCCCTGTCGATCAAGGACGAGTCGCTGTCGCGCCTGGCCTTCCTGCCGGGGCAGTACGTCAACCTCAAGGTGCCCGGCAGCGAACAGACCCGCGCCTACTCGTTCAGCTCGTTGCAGAAGGACGGCGAGGTCAGCTTCCTGATCCGCAACGTGCCCGGCGGGCTGATGAGCAGCTTCCTCAGCGGCCTGGCCAAGGCCGGCGACCGCATGACCCTGACCGGTCCGCTGGGCAGTTTCTACCTGCGCGAGGTCAAGCGCCCGTTGCTGCTGCTGGCCGGCGGCACCGGCCTGGCCCCCTTCACCGCGATGCTGGAAAAGATCGCCGGGCAGGGCAGCGAGCATCCGCTGCACCTGATCTACGGCGTCACCAACGACTTCGACCTGGTCGAGCTGGAACGCCTGGAGCGCTTCGCCGCCGAGATCCCCAACTTCACCTTCACCGCCTGCGTAGCCAACCCCGGCAGCCAGTACCCGAACAAGGGCTATGTCACCCAGCACATTGCCCCTGGCCACCTCAATGACGGCGATGTCGATGTCTACCTGTGCGGCCCGCCGCCGATGGTCGAAGCGGTCAGCCAGTACCTGCGCGAGCAGAACATCGCCCCGGCCAATTTCTACTACGAGAAATTCGCTGCCGCCGTGTGAACCCTTTTCATGGGGCTGCCCCGTCGTGCGGGCAGGGTGGCCCCTTTTTTATTCGAGGTCGTGATGAACAGATTCGACGACAGGATCGCGCTGGTGACCGGCGCAGCCCAGGGCATTGGCCGCCGGGTGGTCGAGCGCTTGCTCGGCGAGGGGGCGAAGGTGATCGCCGTGGACCGTTCCGAGCTGGTGTTCGAGCTGGAGCAGGGCGACAGCCTGCTGGCGCTGACCGCCGATCTTGAGCAGTACGGCGATTGCCAGCGGGTGATGGCGGCGGCGGTGGAGCGCTTCGGCCGCCTCGACATCCTCATCAACAATGTTGGTGGCACCATCTGGGCCAAGCCGTTCGAGCATTACCAGCAGCACGAGATCGAAGCCGAAGTGCGCCGCTCGCTGTTCCCCACCCTGTGGTGCTGCCATGCGGCGCTGCCGTACATGCTGGAACAGGGCAGGGGGGCGATCGTCAACGTCTCGTCCATCGCCACCCGCGGGGTCAACCGCGTGCCTTATGGCGCGGCCAAGGGCGGCGTCAACGCGCTGACCGCCTGCCTGGCCTTCGAGAACGCCGGGCGCGGCATCCGCGTCAATGCCACCGCCCCCGGCGGCACCGAGGCGCCACCCCGGCGCATCCCGCGCAACGCCGCGCAGCAGAGCGAGCAGGAGCAGGTCTGGTACCAGCAGATCGTCGACCAGACCATCGACAGCAGCCTGATGAAGCGCTACGGCAACCTCGATGAACAGGTCGGCGCGATCCTCTTCCTGGCCTCCGACGAAGCCTCCTATATCACCGGAACGATTCTGCCCGTAGGCGGTGGCGACCTCGGTTGAGCACCGCTGCAACACGGTTTCTACAACAACAAAAACAAGAGATGGATGCCATGCGAAAAATCGACGTACACCAGGTCATCGACCAGGCGCCCTTTACCCGCTTTCACTGGATGGTGATGTGCTGGTGCGCATTGCTGCTGATCTTCGACGGCTACGACCTGTTCATCTACGGTGTGGTCCTGCCGGTGCTGATGAAGGAATGGGGCCTGACCCCGTTGCAGGCCGGCGCCCTGGGCAGCTACGCGCTGTTCGGCATGATGTTCGGCGCCCTGGCCTTCGGCAGCCTGGCCGACAGGATCGGGCGCAAGAAAGGCATCGCCATCTGCTTCGCCCTGTTCTCCAGCGCAACCCTGCTCAACGGCTTCGCCAGCAGCCCGACCGAGTTCGGCATCTACCGCTTCTTCGCCGGCCTCGGCTGCGGCGGCCTGATGCCCAATGCCGTGGCCTTGATGAACGAATACGCGCCCAAGCGCCTGCGCAGCACCCTGGTGGCGATCATGTTCAGCGGCTACTCGGTGGGTGGCATGCTCTCGGCCGGTATCGGCATCTACATGCTGCCGCGCTTCGGCTGGGAGTCGATGTTCTTCGCCGCCGCGCTGCCGCTGTTGTTGCTGCCGGTGATCCTCTACTACCTGCCGGAATCCATCGGCTTCCTGGTGCGCCAGGGCCGCAGCGAACAGGCCAAGGCCTTGCTCAAGCGCCTCGATCCGTCCTGCGCGCCGCAGGCCGACGATGTGCTGGAAGCCCACGACAACAAGGGCAAGAGCGTCTCGGTGCTGGAGCTGTTCCGCGGCGGCCTGGCGGTGCGCACCCTGTCGGTGTGGGTGGCGTTTTTCTGCTGCCTGCTGATGGTCTACGCCCTCAGTTCCTGGCTGCCGAAGCTGATGGCCAGCGCCGGCTACAGCCTGGGCTCCAGCCTGTCGTTCCTCCTGGCGCTGAACTTCGGCGGCATGGCCGGGGCGATTCTCGGCGGCTGGCTGGGTGACCGTTTCAACCTGGTCAAGGTGAAGATCGCCTTCTTTATCGCTGCCGCAGTGTCCATCAGCCTGCTCGGGGTCAACAGCCCGATGCCGGTGCTCTACCTGCTGATCTTCATCGCCGGCGCCACCACCATCGGTACGCAGATCCTCCTGTATGCCGGCGCCGCCCAGCTGTACGGCCTGTCGATCCGCTCCACCGGCCTTGGCTGGGCCTCGGGCATCGGCCGCAACGGCGCCATCGTCGGCCCGCTGCTCGGCGGTGCGCTGATGGGCATCAACCTGCCGCTGCAACTGAACTTCATCGCCTTCGCCATTCCCGGTGCGGTCGCCGCCCTGGCCATGACCATCCATGTACTCAGCGGCAAACGCGCAAGCCTGGCGGCTGCCCCGGCGGTTTGAGGCAGCCGCCACACCCATAGATCACAACAAGAGGTGAACACCATGACCGTGAAGATTTCCCACACTGCCGATGTCCAGAAGTTCTTCGAAGAGGCCGCCGGCCTCGGTAACGACGATGGCAGCCCGCGCCTGAAGCGCATCATGCTCCGCGTGTTGCAGGACGTGGCGCGGATCGTCGAGGACCTGGAGATTACCGAGGACGAGTTCTGGAAGACCGTCGACTACTTCAACCGCCTCGGCGGGCGCAATGAAGCCGGCCTGCTGGTGGCGGGCCTGGGCATCGAGCACTTCCTCGACCTGCTGCAGGACGCCAAGGACGCCCAGGTCGGCCTCACCGGCGGCACCCCGCGCACCATCGAAGGCCCGCTGTACGTGGCCGGTGCGCCGATCGCCCAGGGCGAGACGCGCATGGACGACGGCAGCGAGGAGGGCGTCGCGACCCTGATGTTCCTCGACGGCCAGGTGCTCGACCCGCAGGGCCAGCCGATCGCCGGCGCCATCGTCGACCTGTGGCATGCCAATACCAAGGGCACCTACTCGTTCTTCGACCAGAGCCAGTCCGAGTACAACCTGCGCCGCCGTATCGTCACCGACGCCGAAGGCCGCTACCGCGCCCGCAGCATCGTGCCGTCCGGCTACGGCTGCGACCCGCAGGGACCGACCCAGGAGTGCCTCGACCAGCTCGGCCGCCACGGCCAGCGCCCGGCCCATGTGCACTTCTTCATCTCGGCACCGGGTTATCGCCACCTCACTACCCAGATCAACCTGTCTGGCGACAAGTACCTGTGGGACGACTTCGCCTATGCCACCCGCGAGGGCCTGGTCGGTGAGGTGCAGTTCCGCGAGGACGGCGCCCGGGGTGTGGCGGGGCGTTATGCCGAGCTGAGCTTCGACTTCCAGTTGCAGGAGGCGCCGGATGCGGCTGCCGAGTTGCGTAGCAAGCGTCCGCGGGCGCTGCAGGAAGCCTGACCTCGCAGCTCTCACAGGCGAGCGCGATACCTGTGGGAGCGGGTTTACCCGCGATTGCCATGGTGAATTCACTACCGCAATCGCGGGTGAACCCGCTCCCACAAGGTCCCCGCAGCAGCCCCAAAACAATCAGCCGTTAACCGGCTCACGCGAGGTCCCATGAAAGACCTGTTCAAGGATTGCTCGCTGTCCGCCCTGGTGGCCGGGATGATCGCTACGGTGATCTCCTACGCCGGCCCGCTGGTGCTGGTGTTCCACGCCGCAGAAAGCGCCGGTCTGTCCCATGGCCTGTTGTCTTCCTGGGTCTGGGCCATTTCCATCGGCAGCGCCGTGCTCGGTGCGGTGCTCAGCCTGCGCTACCGGGTGCCGGTGGTGATCGCCTGGTCGATCCCCGGTTCGGCGCTGCTGGTCACCGCCTTGCCGCAGATCGGCCTGAACCAGGCCGTCGGCGCCTACCTGGTGACCAACCTGGTATTGCTGCTGATCGGTATCAGCGGCGCCTTCGACCGCATCATCGCCCGCCTGCCGGGCTCGATTGCCGCCGGGATGCAGGCGGGCATCCTGTTCAGCTTCGGCGTCGAGGTGTTCCGCGCGCTGCCGGCGCAACCGGCGCTGGTGCTGGGCATGTTCCTCACCTACGTGGCGATGCGCCGCTTGTGGCCGCGCTACGCGGTGGCGGCGGTGCTGCTGGTGGGCGTCGGCATCACCCTGTTCGGCGGGCATTTCCATAGCGACAAGCTGGTCTTCGACCTGGCCACGCCGCAATGGATCACCCCGGAGTTCAGCCTTTCCGCAGTGCTCAACCTGGCCTTGCCGCTGGTGCTGGTATCCCTGACCGGGCAGTTCATGCCGGGCATGGCGGTGCTGCGCAACGCCGGCTACCAGACCCCGGCAAGCCCGATCATCAGCAGCAGTGCCGTGGTCGGTGCGCTGCTGGCGCCGTTCGGCTGCCACGGGCTGAACCTGGCAGCCGTCACCGCCAGCCTCTGCACCGGCCGCGAAGCCCATGAAAACCCGCGCCGCCGCTATATCGCCGCGCTGTCCGGCTGCGCCCTGTACCTGCTGTTCGGCATCGCCGGGGCCACCCTGGTGTCGTTGTTCGCCGCGTTTCCCAAGGAGTTGATCGCGGCGCTGGCGGGGCTGGCCTTGTACGGCGCCATCAGCGAAGCCCTGGCCCGCAGCCTGGCCGAGCCCAGGGAGCGGGATGCCGGCTTGTTCACCTTCCTGGTGACCGCTTCGGGCGTGTCCTTCCTCGGTCTGTCGGCGGCGTTCTGGGGGCTGGCCTTCGGTCTGCTTGCCCATTGCCTGCTGGCGGCCCGGCGTCCTTCACCGACCACGGCTGCCGTGCCGCGCAGCCACTGAAACATCGGTTCCACCCAACGGCAGCGGCCTCACCGGACCGCCGCCTGGAAAGCTGCACCCCCAATAAAAACAAGATCAGAGAGCTTCCCGATGAAACACGTACCTTGCGTCATGCTCCCCCTCGGTCTGGCCGTCGCCAGCCCTTCGCTGCTGGCGGCCGAAGCGGACTTCTTCAAGGACTCCACCGCGACCCTGACCACCCGCAACTACTACTTCAGCCGCGACTTCTCCGACATCGTCGGCAGCAACCAGCAGTCCAAGGCCGAGGAGTGGGCCCAGGGCTTTATCCTCAACTTCAAATCCGGCTACACCCCTGGCACCCTCGGCTTCGGCGTGGACGCCATCGGCCTGCTCGGGCTCAAGCTCGACAGTAGCCGCGACCGGGCCAATACCGGCCTGCTGCCGATGCAGGAAGATGGCGTGGCCGCCGACAGCTACAGTCGCCTTGGCCTGACCCTCAAGGCGCGGCTGTCGAAGACCGAGCTGAAGTTCGGCGAGCTGCAACCCAACCTGCCGGTGCTGGCCTTCAGCGATATCCGCCTGTTGCCGCCGACCTACCAGGGCGTGGCCATCAGTTCGGCGGAAATCGACGGCCTGAGCCTGCAAGGCGGTCACCTCAAGTCCACCCACCTGCGCAACGAAAGCGGCGACGGCAAGATGGCCGCCATGCTCGGCCATGTGCCGCAGCGCCAGGCGGAAAGCGATGGCTTCAACTTCGCCGGTGCCGACTATGCCTTCAACGGCAACCGCACCACCGCCAGCCTGTGGTACGGCCAGCTTGAGGACATCTATGAGCAGGGCTTCCTCGGCCTCAAGCATTCCCAGCCGGTGGGCGACTGGGTACTGGGCGCCAACCTCGGCTACTACACGGCCAGGGAAGACGGCGACAAGTTGCTCGGCGATATCGACAACCAGGCGCTGTTCTCCCTGCTCTCGGCCAAGCGCGGCGGGCATACCTTCTACGTTGGCTATCAGGCCATGTACGGCGACAGCCCGTTCCCCCGGGTCTTCGCCAACATCACCCCGCTGGGCAACGAGGTGCCGACCTACGAGTTCGCCTACACCGACGAACGCTCCTGGCAGGCGCGCTACGACTACGATTTCGCCGCCCTCGGCATTCCCGGCCTGACCACCACCGTGCGCTACATCACCGGCGACAACGTCGATACCGGCCGCGGCTTCGAGGGCAAGGACCGCGAACGCGACCTGGATATCGCCTACGTGGTGCAGAGCGGGGTGCTTGGCGGCCTCGGCATCCGTGTGCGCAATGCCATGGCGCGCTCCAACTACCGCAGCGATATCGACGAAAACCGCCTGATCTTCACCTACACCTGGAAACTGCTCTAAGGAGGCGGCATGACGCGAAAAGGTCTGGCCCTGCTGGTTCAGGGCCTGTCCGGGCTCGCCTGTATCGCCGCGCTGTGGCATCCGGCCGGGATTGTCCTGGCCGTGACCGGCATGGCGTTGGCCGCCGTGCTCTGGCAGGGCGTGGTGGAGTATCGGGTGCGGGAGGTGATCGTCGAAATACCCGCTCCGCTACCGCCACCTTGTCCGCCGCCGGAGCCGCTGCAGGCGCCGGAGGACCCGCGCCTGCGCGGTTGCCTGGTGGCGCTGGGCGACGAGATCCACGCCACCGAGCAGGACATGCGCTTCGCCAACCAGCTGGCGCGGGAGGCGGGGGGCAAGGTCAATGCCAGTGCCGAGAGCATCCAGGTCTCTGCGGATATCCTCGGGCGCCTGGACAGTTCCATGGTCCAGGTCGCCAGCGCCTTCGACGAACTGGGTGCGCAATCGGTGCAGATCGGATCGTTGGTCGGCAGCATCCAGGACATCTCCAGCCAGACCAACCTGCTGGCGCTGAATGCCGCGATCGAAGCGGCCAGGGCAGGGGACCAGGGTCGTGGTTTCGCCGTGGTCGCCGACGAAGTGCGCAACCTGTCGCGGCGCGCGGCGGACTCCAGTGCGCGGATCCGCCAGATCGCCAAGGGCCTGGAGCAGTCGGCGGAGGAGGCGCGGTTGGGTATCGGGCAGCTTGGTGAGGCCGCACGTCAGGGGTTAGCGCAGTCCGGCGTGGCCTTGCAGGCCATGCAGGACATGCGCAGCGCGGCGGTGGCGCGGGTGGAGATTGTCGAGCGGGTGATGGGGCGTCTGGCCAGTCAGCGGGCGCTGGCGGGGGAGGCCGGGCGGTTGGTGAGTGCCATGGATTGAGGGGGCAATCGATGCCTCATCGCTGGCAAGCCAGCTCCCACAAGGATCGCGTGCACCGCGGACCTGTGGGAGCTGGCTTGCCAGCGATGAGGCCGGTAGCGACAACACAATTCTCCCTCTCAGTCGCCAAACGGCCCAGCCTGGGTAAACGCCCCGCCTTGCAAGCCGGCGCCGGCATCGCTCTTACCGTTCCCGCCCACCTGCTCCATCTTCGCTCGGAACTGCTCCGAACTGTCCTTCGGCGCAAAGCCCAGATGCGCCGCATACCGGTTGTCCCACCACAAATCGCGGTTCGCCGACACCCCATACACCACAGTGTGCCCGACATCCGCGGCGAGCAGCGCGCGCTCCACCAGGTGCGCCAGGTCGGCATAGCTCAGCCAGGTCGAGAGCATGCGCAGGTTGCGCGGTTCGGGGAATGACGAGCCGATGCGCAGGCTGACGGTTTCGATGCCGTAGCGGTGGAAGTAGAAGGTCGCCAGGTCCTCGCCATAGGACTTCGACAATCCGTAGTAGCAATCCGGCCGACGCGGCGAGTGCGCGTCCACCGTTTCTTCCTGCGGGTAGAAGCCGGTGACATGGTTGGAGCTGGCGAAGATCACCCGCTTGATCCCCTGTTTGCGCGCCGCTTCATAGATATGGAAGGTGCCGCGGATATTGGCCTCGAGAATCTCCTCGAAAGCGCGCTCGGTGGAAATTCCGCCGAGGTGCACGATGGCATCCACTTCGCTGGCCAGGGCCAGGACGCCAGCCTTGTCGGCCAGGTCGCAGGGGATCACTTCTTCATGGGCGCCAGCGGCGGGCGTCATGGTGCTGATATCGGAGACACGGACGATGTTCGCGTGGGCCTGCAGGGCTTCGCGCAGGATCTGCCCGAGGCCGCCGGCGGCGCCGGTCAGCAGCAGGCGGTGGAAGGGTTTTGTGGTGTCGAGGGTCATGAGGCTGCCTTTGCAAACATGACCGGGCAGCCGCAAGGGCTGCCCGGAGCGTGGATTACAGGAAGTTGTACTGGATCCCGATACGCCAGCGGGCCTGGCGGTCGTCGGTCGTGGAGTTGACCTTGATGTCACCCACTTCCATGAACGGTGCCCACTGCTTGTTGAGCTTGTACTTGATGATCAGGTTCTGCTCGTAGTCGCTCTTCTTGTTGTCGTAGCGGATGTAGTCGGTGTCGAAGTAGATGTACTGGTACTCGAATGCCCAGGGCCCTTTTGGGGTGTAGCCGAGCCAGCCTTCCAGACGGGTGGTGTTCTGGTTGTCCTTGGCCCGGTCGGCCTTGCTCCGGTCGATCTGGTCGCGGTCGAGGCTGCGGGCATCCTGGCGTACGCGGGTGGCGACGTACCAGGTGTCGGAGATCTTGTAGGTGTATTTCAGACCGAACTTGTAGGTGGTCGAGTCCTTGGAGCTGTCCATCTGGAATGCCGGGGTCAGCGTCGACTGCGGACTCAACTTGTAGTTGTAGTCCACGGTGAACTCATGGCCGTTGTTGACCATGTTGTCGTAGGCGACGTCTTCGCGATCGCCCGCTGTCTTGTATTTGATTTCGGCGGCAAACCCGAGGCCACTGTCCATCCGGTAGTTCATCTTGATCCGGTCGGAGTGGATGCTGTCGTCTTCGGTGAAACCGTGGCGGTAGTTGATGCTGGCCGAATCCGCGAAGGCGTGCAGGGACAGGCCCAGCGTAGTGACGGCCACAAGGCTGCGAAGTGTGATGTTCATGCGATCTTCTTTTGTTTTTGTTGTTGAGGTCGGTATGAGGCAGGTGTCGGTAGGGATGCTGTGGTCGGGGTGGCTCCGTGGCGGCAGGTGCAAACAAGTTATCGGACAACTCGATGGTTGTCTACGATTTCTTTCAATGTTGTCTGACGACAATTTATGATGGCTCTATTTAGCGGTTTACAGCGTATTCGCTAGGGGTTTAAGGCTGTTTTTACCCTGGTGAAAGGGTCTTGCATGTGCCTTGAGAAAGATTTCAAAGGGGTGCTTTTCAAAAGTTGTATGATGACGTAGGATCCTGTCCAGAGCGTGACTCTCCCGCCGCCAAACCTAATAAAAAGGCTCAGACGTCCATGATCATCACTGCTGTAAACGTGCAGATTTTTTCCTACCCCACCCGCCGCGCCGTCGACAGTGCCGGCCACGCCCACCCCGGTGACGTGACCCAGGCGAAGATGGCCCTGCTGCGCATCACCACCGAATGCGGCAACGAAGGCTATGCCCTGGGTGCTCCTGAACTGATCCGCCCCTATGTACTGGATGGCTTCGTGCGCAAGGTGCTGGTCGGGGCCAATGCCTTCGACCGCGAGAAGATCTGGCACGACCTCGCCCATTGGCAGCGCGGCAGTGCCAGCCAGCTCACCGACCGCGCTCTGGCCCTGGTCGAACAGGCCTTGTGGGACTGGGCCGGGCGCAAGCTGAACCTGCCGGTGCACAAGCTGATCGGCGCCTACCGCGACAAGGTGCCGGCCTACGGCTCGACCATGTGCGGCGACGAACTGCCAGGCGGCCTGTCCACCCCGGAAGAGTACGGCCGCTTCGCCGAGACCCTGGTCAAGCGCGGCTACAAGGCGATCAAGCTGCACACCTGGATGCCGCCGGTGTCCTTCGCCCCGAGCGTGGCCATGGACATCAAGGCCTGCGCGGCGGTGCGCGAGGCGGTCGGCCCGGATATCGCGCTGATGATCGACGGCTATCACTGGTACAGCCGCACCGACGCCCTGACCATTGGCCGCGCCCTGGAGAAACTGAACTTCGCCTGGTTCGAAGAACCGATGATGGAAGACTCCGCCGAGTCCTACGCCTGGCTCGCCGGCCAGCTGGACATCCCCGTCCTTGGCCCGGAAAGCCTCGGCGGCAAGCACCTGAGCCGGGCCAGCTGGGTGAAGAACGATGTCTGCGACATCCTCCGCGCTGGCGTGGCCGGGGTCGGCGGCATCGCCCCCTGCCTGAAGGTGGCGCACATGGCCGAGTCGTTCGGCATGGACTGCGAGATCCATGGCAACGGCGCGGCCAACCTGGCGGTGGTCGGGGCGATCAAGAACTGCACCTGGTACGAGCGCGGCCTGCTGCACCCGTTCCTCGATTACGACGAGGTGCCGGCCTACCTCAAGCGCCTGGTCGACCCGATGGACCAGGACGGCTTCGTCCATCTGTCGGACCTGCCTGGCCTGGGCGAGGATATCGATTTCAACTACGTCGAGACCAACACGCTGCACAGCTACTGATCCGTGCATGGCGGCGCGCGCCTGCGCGTGCCGCCCGAGAGTCCAATAACTACAAGAAAGGCAATCTCACATGAGCGTTCTCCCGAAACTTCGCGCGGGGGCCCTGGCGACGCTGCTGGCCCTGGGCGCCACGCCGCTGGCTTTCGCCAAGACTCCGGCCGACCAGTTGATCGTCGGCATGAGCATGATCAACCTGCTGTCCCTCGACCCGGCCGCCGCCACCGGGCTGGACGTGTCCGAGGTCAATGCCAACCTCTACGACATGCTGCTGGTCCAGGATGCCCGCCAGCCGGACAAACTGGTCCCGGCCCTGGCCGAAAGCTGGCAGGTCAGCGACGACCGCAAGACCCTGACCTTCAAGCTGCGCGAAGGCGTCAAGTTCCACTCCGGCAACCCGCTGAGCGCCGAAGATGTCGCCTGGTCGCTGCAACGGGTGCTCAAGCTCAACCTGGCCCTGGCCTCGACCTGGAAGGCCTACGGTTTCACCGCCGGCAACGTCGGCCAATACATGCGCGCCGCCGACGAGCACACCTTCGTCATCGAACTGCCGCGGCCGACCGACCCGCTGCTGGTGCTCAATACCCTGGCCACCTCGCCCAGCGCCTTTGTCCTCGATCGCAAGGTGGTGCAGCAGCACCAGAAAGGCGACGACATGGGCGGCGCCTGGCTGACCACCCATGCCGCCGGCAGCGGCCCGTTCGTGCTCAACGACTGGCGCGCCAACGACGTGATCCTGATGACCCGCTTCGACGGCTACTGGGGCGGCCCGGCAAAGCTCAAGCGCATCGTCATGCGCAACATGACCGAGTCGCAGTCGCTGCGCCTGATGGTCGAGCGCGGTGACCTCGACCTGGCCAAGGGCATGTCGGCACCGGATATCGAAGCACTGGAGAAGTCCGACAAGGTCCGCACCCAGACCGTGCAGCGCGGCACACTCTATTACGTCGCCCTGAGCGTGAAGAACAAACCCTACGACGACGCCCGGGTGCGCAAGGCCGTGCGCTCGCTGATCGACTACCAGGGCATCAACCAGACCGTCATGCCGCACTACGGCCAGCTCAACCAGCGGCCGCTGCCCCTGGGCCTGGCGGCGCGCCTGGACGATCCGGGCTATACGCTGAACGTGGCCGAAGCGAAAAGACTGCTGGCCGAGGCCGGTTACCCCGACGGCTTCAAAACCACCATCCGCGTGCTCACCGAGCCGCCGTTCATCAATATCGCCTCCAGCCTGCAAGCGACCCTGGCCCAGGCCGGGATCCAGGCGACCATCGTCACCGGCACCGGCAACCAGATCTACGGCGCCATGCGCGAGCGCAGCTTCGATATCCTGGTTGGCCGTGGCGGTGGCGGGGCCGAGCGCCATCCTCATTCCAGCCTGCGCACCCTGGTGTACAACCCGGACAACCGCGACGAAGCCAAGCTGAGCAACTTCCAGGGCTGGCGTACCTCGTTCTACAGCCCCGAACTGAACGGCCTGATCGAGCAGGCCGAAGTGGAAGCGGACCCGGCGAAGCAACTGGCCCAGTACCAGCAGATCCAGACCACCCTGGACCAGCAGGTCGGGGCGATCCTGCCGGTGTCGCAGATGACCGACACCGTGGTGCTGTACCACGACGTCCAGGACTACCAGGGCCATAGCGCCGCCACCACCCGTTACAAGGACGTCTACAAGGCCCGCTGAGGCCTGGTGCACGCCAATTCAGGAGTCCGTTATGTCTCTTTCCACTGCCTCCGTGCTGGGCGCCCGTGCGTCCGGCACCGCACGCCGGGCCGGCACGGTCCTGGTGACCCTGCTGGGCCTCTTGGCGCTGACCTTCTTCATCGGCCGGGTGATGCCCCTGGACCCGGTGCTGGCCGTGGTCGGCCCGGATGCCGACAGCTCCACCTACGACCAGGTGTACCGCGCCATGGGCCTGGACCAGCCGATCTGGACCCAGTTCGGCCTGTACCTGGGCGACCTGCTCCAGGGTGATTTCGGCAATGCCCTGCTCACCGGGCATCCGGTGCTGGAGGACATCAAGCGGGTGTTCCCGGCGACCATCGAACTGGCCACCCTGGCGATCCTGTTCGGCGTGCTGATCGGCCTGCCGCTGGGCGTGGTGGCCGCGAGCAACCAAGGCAAGGTCGGCGACCATGTGGCCCGGGTGATCACCCTGTTCGGCTATTCCACGCCGATCTTCTGGGTCGGCATGATGGGCCTGCTGGTGTTCTACGCCTGGCTCGGCTGGGCCGGCGGGGCAGGGCGCATCGACCTGGCCTACGACGGCATGGTCCCGGAAGTCACCGGCCTGCTGCTGGTGGACACCGCCCTGGCCCGCGACTGGGAAGCCTTTGCCAGCGCCCTGCGGCATATCGTGTTGCCGGGGCTGATCCTCGGCCTCAACTCGGTGGCCTACATCAGCCGCATGACCCGCAGCTTCATGCTCGAACAGCTGTCCCAGGAATACATCATCACCGCCCGGGTCAAGGGCCTGTCGCGGCGCCAGGTGGTCTGGGGCCATGCCTTCCGCAACATCCTCGTGCAACTGCTGACGGTAGTGGCCCTGGCCTACGGCTCGCTGCTCGAAGGCGCGGTGCTGATCGAGACGGTGTTCGCCTGGCCCGGTTTCGGCCAGTACCTGACCAGCAGCCTGATGCTCGGCGACATGAACGCGGTGATGGGTTGCGTGCTGGTGATCGGCCTGATCTTCGTCGCCCTCAACCTGATCAGCGACGCCCTGTACAAGGTGTTCGACCCAAGGACCCGCTAAGCCCCACGGCTACCTGGCATAACTACAAAAAGAAGGATGCCCCATGAAAACTGTATTTCCCGCCTTGCTCGGCGCCCTGCTGGCGCTGGGCCCGATGGCCGCGGCGCAGGCGAAGACCCCGGCCGACCAGTTGATCGTCGGCATGAGCCTGGTCAACCTGTTCTCCATCGACCCGGCCAACGCCCCGGGCCTGGATGCCTCGGGGATCAACGCCAACCTCTACGACACCCTGGTCAAGCGCGACAACGGCAACCCCGAGCAGCACCTGCCGCAACTGGCCCGAAGCTGGACGGTGAGCGAGGACGGCAAGCGCATCACCTTCCAGTTGCGCGATGACGTCAAGTTCCACTCCGGCAATCCGCTGACCGCCGAGGACGTGGCCTGGTCGCTGTACCGGGTGATGAAGCTCAACTTCGGCCTGGCCACCACTTGGAAGGCCTACGGCTACAGCCTCGACAACATCCAGGGCCTGATCCGTGCCACCGACGCCCACACCCTGGTGGTGGAGCTGCCGCAGCCGACCGATCCACTGCTGCTGATCGACTCCCTGGCCACCTCGCCCAGCGCGGTGGTGGTGGACCGGGTGGAAGTGCTCAAGCACGAGAAGAACGGCGACCTCGGCGGCGCCTGGCTGGTGACCAACGAGGCCGGCAGCGGCCCCTTCACCCTGAGCAAATGGAGCGCCAACGATGCCCTGGTGATGACCCGTTTCGATGGTTACTGGGGCGGCCCGGCGAAGATGAAGCGGGTGCTGTTGCGGCACATGACCGAGTCGCAGTCCCTGCGCCTGATGCTCGAACGCGGCGACCTCGACCTGGCCTACGGCATGGCCGCGCCGGACATCAAGGCCATCGAGGGCACGGACAAACTACAGGTCCAGTCCCTGCAACGGGGCACCATGTACTACGTGGCGATGAGCATGAAGCAGCCGGAATTCGCCAACAAAAAGGTGCGTGAAGCAGTGCGCAACCTGATCGACTACCAGGGCCTCGACCAGCAGGTCATGCCCCATTACGGCAAGCTCAACCAGCAGCCGATGCAGCTCGGCCTGGAAGCGCGCCTGCCTGACCCAGGCTACAAGCTCGACGTACCCAAGGCCAAGGCGCTGCTGGCCGAAGCAGGTTATCCGGACGGTTTCAGCACCACCATCCGCACCCTGTCCGAGCCGCCGTTCATCGATATCGCCGCGCGCATGCAGGCGACCCTGGCCGAAGGCGGGATCAAGGCCACCATCATTCCCGGCACCGGCAACCAGGTGTACGGCGCGATGCGCGCACGCAACTTCGAAATGATCGTGGCGCGGGGTGCCGAGCGCTATCCGCACCCGTATTTCAGCCTGCGCACCTTCGTCTACAACCCGGACAACAGCGACGCCGCCGGCCTGCCCAACTTCCAGGGCTGGCGCGCCTCGTTCTTCAGTCGCCAGCTCAACGACCTGATCGACCGCGTCGGCGTCGAGCGCGATGCCGGCAAGCGCCTGGCCATGTACCACGAGGCGCAGACGCTGTACGACCAGCAGGCCGGTCCGATCATGATGATTTCGCAGATGACCGACACCGCCGTGAGCGCGGTGGACATCAAGGGCTTTACCGGCGACGACGCCGAGGCGACCCGTTACCTGGGCGTCTACAAGCAACGCTGAGCACTGTCCGGGGTTGCCCCGGACAGCCATGAATCCACCGCGAGAACATGCCGATGATTGCCAACATGTCTTCCAGCGAAAGCGCCGCCAAGCGGCAACCCGACAGCACCCCGGCGTCCAGCCTGGATGCCCTGTACCGCAGCAGTCTGCGCGTACTGCGCCACCTGGTGCACAACCCCATGACCCTGGCCGGCTCGCTGGTGGCCCTGCTGCTGGTGGTGGTCGCGGCCTTCGCGCCGTGGATCGCCACCCACGACCCGATAGTGCAGAACCTCGCCAATGCCTTGCAGGCACCGAGCGCCGCGCACTGGTTCGGCACCGACGAATACGGCCGCGATATCTTCAGCCGGCTGGTCTACGGCTCGCGCATCACCCTCTACATCATTGCCCTGGTGACCGTCATCGTCGGCCCGATCGGCCTGTTCATCGGCACCGTCTCCGGCTACTTCGGCGGGGTGGTGGACACGGTGTTCATGCGCATCACCGATATCTTCATTTCCTTCCCCAGCCTGGTCCTGGCCCTGGCCTTCATTGCCGCCCTCGGCCCTGGCCTGGAGCATGCGGTGGTAGCCATCGCGCTCACCTCCTGGCCGCCGATCGCCCGTCTGGCGCGGGCGGAAACCCTGTCCCTGCGCAAGGCCGACTTCGTCGTCGCGGTGGAGCTGCAGGGCGCCTCGTCGAGCCGCATCATCCTCCGTCATATCGTGCCGATGTGCCTGTCGTCGGTGATCATCCGCCTGACCATGAACATGGCCGGGATCATCCTCACCGCCGCCGCCCTGGGCTTTCTTGGCCTGGGTGCCCAGGCGCCGCTGCCGGAGTGGGGCGCGATGATCTCCACCGGTCGCCGCTACATGCTCGAATGCTGGTGGCTGGTGGCAGTACCGGGGGCGGCGATCATGCTCGTCAGCCTGGCGTTCAACCTGCTGGGCGATGGCCTGCGGGACATTCTCGATCCGCGTAGCGAATAACCGGAGGCACCATGTCGACACCCAAACTCACTGTCGATTCGCTCAACGTGCGATTCGTCAACGGCAAGAAGGAAATGCACGCAGTGCGTGACGTGTCCTTCACCCTCGGCCGGGAAAAGCTGGCCATCGTCGGCGAGTCCGGCTCGGGCAAATCCACGGTCGGGCGCAGCCTGCTCAAGCTGCACCCGGCCAGCACGCAGATCAGCGCCAAGGCCCTGCGCTTCGGCGAGGTCGACCTGCTCTCGGCCAGCGAAAAGGCCATGCAGAAGATCCGCGGCAACCGCATCTCGATGATCATGCAGGACCCGAAATACTCGCTGAACCCGGTGGTCAAGGTCGGCGAGCAGATCGCCGAAGCCTACCTGGCCCACCACAAGGCCAGTCGTGCCGAGGCCCGCGAGCGGGTCCTGACCATGCTGGAAAAGGTCCATATCCGCGATCCGAAACGGGTCTACGACCTGTACCCGCATGAAGTCAGCGGCGGCATGGGCCAGCGCATCATGATCGCCATGATGGTCATCACCAGCCCGGAAGTGATCATCGCCGACGAACCGACCTCGGCCCTCGACGTCTCGGTACGCCAGCAGGTGCTCAACGTGCTGGAAGAGCTGGTGGTGGAAAACCAGATGGGCCTGATCTTCGTCAGTCACGACCTCAATCTGGTGCGCAACTACTGCGACCGGGTGCTGGTGATGTACGCCGGGCGGGTGGTCGAATCCCTCGCCGCCGCTGACCTGCACCACGCCGAACATCCCTATACCCGTGGCCTGCTGGCCGCCTTGCCGAGCATGGACAACCGCCGCCCGCGCTTGCCGGTGCTGCAACGCGACCCGCTCTGGCTGACCTGCTGAGGTAACCGACCATGTCCATGATCCAAGCCCAATCGCTGAACCTGAGCTTCGGCGTCGGCCCGGCGCTCAACCAGGTGCTGCACGACGTCAACCTGAGTGTCGAGGATGGCGAATCCTTTGGCCTGGTGGGAGAGTCGGGTTCCGGCAAGACCACCGTGCTGCGCTGCCTGGCCGGGCAGTACCGGCACTGGAGCGGGGCGCTGAGCATTGCCGGCGTGCCGCTGCAGCACAAGATTCCCAAGGAGCACTTTCGCAAGGTGCAGATGGTCTTCCAGGACCCCTACGGCTCGCTGCATCCGCGCCACACCATCGACACCGCGCTGCGCGAGCCGCTGATCATCCACGGCATGGACGAGCGTGACGACCGCATCAACGACATTCTGTGCAAGGTCGGGCTCAACGACAGCTTCCGTTACCGCTACCCGCACCAGTTGTCCGGCGGCCAGCGCCAGCGCGTGGCGATCGCCCGGGCGCTGATCCTGCAACCGCGGGTGCTGTTGCTCGATGAACCGACCTCGGCGCTTGATGTGTCGGTGCAGGCCGAGATCCTCAACCTGCTCTCGGACCTGCGCCAGCGCGAGAAGCTCACCTACCTGATGGTCACCCACGATCTCGGCGTGGTCAGCCACCTGTGCGACAAGGTCGCGGTGATGCAGCACGGCCGCATCGTCGAGCGCCTCGACTGCCAGGGCCTGAGCCAGGACCTGGCGACCCACGACTACACGCGCATGCTGGTCCAGGCCAGTCGGGATTTCAGTGCCGAGGGGAGCGGGCCATGCCTCACTGTCTGATCGAATGCCCGACGGCGCTGGCCGCGCGGGTCGGGGAGCAGGTGTTGCTGGCGACGGTGCATGACGCCATCGATGCCAGCGGCTTCTTCAAGCCTGGGGATATCAAGGTACGGATCGCCGGGTATGCCCATTACCGCTGTGGTGCGACGCAGGACGATTTTGTCCATGTGACCCTGTCGGTGCTCGACGGCCGCAGCGCTGACCAGCGCCGCAGCCTGGCCACCGCCACCATGCAAGCCCTGGTGGAGCTGCTGCCGGAGGTGGAGGTGCTGTCCATGGATGTCCGGGAAATGGAGCGGGCGGTGTTCGTCAACCGCAGCTCGCTTGGCTGACACCTATTCCCAGATCACCACAAAAACCTGTGGGAGCTGGCTTGCCAGCGATGAGGCCTGACCTGACAACACCTTTGTCAGCACCGGCCAAATCGCTGGCAAGCCAGCTCCCACAGGGTCCGCGTGCCTAACAAAAACAAGGAAGATAACAATGATGCGCCCCCTTATCGCAACCCTGGCCCTGACCAGCAGCCTGCCGCTCTGGGCCCTCGAAGCCCCGCCCAAACCCCAGGTCCCGACCCTGGCCCATGATGACCGGCAGATCATCCTGGTCTGGCAAAAGCCGGCCAACCACGCCGATATCGTCGACTACCACGTCTACGCCAACGGCAAGCTGCTCGGCGGCAGCAACGCCAATGCCGACCAGGTCTCGCCGGCCAAGCCGTATATCGACCGCTTCTACCAGCAGGACACGCGCAACTTCCATTACCGCATCGCCCTGCACAGCTTCACCGCCGAGGGCCTGCAACCCGACACCGAATACCGCTTCACCGTGCGCTCGGTGGGCCGCGACGGCAAGGAGTCCGCCGACAGCCCGGTGGTGGTGCAGCGCACCGGCAAGGTCCCGGCGCTGTTCGACGTGCGCCAATACGGCGCCAAGGGCGACGGCAACACCCTCGACACCGCCGCGATCCAGCGCGCAATCGACGCCTGTACGCTCGGCTGCAAGGTGCTGCTGCCCGCCGGCACCTACAAGAGCGGCGCCCTCTACCTGAAAAGCAACATGACCCTGGAAATCGCCGAGGGCGCGACCCTGCTCGGCTCCGAGCGCGCTGAGGACTACCCGCGCGATGGCTATATCCAGTACCCGTACTCGACCACCGTGCGCCCGGCCTCGCTGATCAACGCTTTGCCCCGCGACCCGCGCGCGCACCAGGCGTTCGAGAACATCCGCATCGTCGGCAAGGGCACCATCGATGGCAACGGCTGGCAGCGCAAGGAAGACGTGCGCGACGAACTTGGCCGCGCGCTGCCGTTCTACCTGCCCAGCGACAACACCCGCTACATGCACGACGGCGTGCTGGCCAAGGCCCAGGTCGAGCGGGCGGTGGCCGAGGGCATGAACGTCAAGGATGCCTACGGGCAGATGCGCTCTTCGCTGATCACCCTGCGCGATGTGAAGAACGTGTTCTACGGCGGCATCACCGTGGTCAACCCGGCGTACCACGGGATCATGAACCTGGAGACCGAGAACGTGGTGCTGGCCAACACCACCCACAAGACCTACGACGCCAACAACGGCGACGGCATCGAATTCGCCAACAGTCGCAACGCCATGGTCTTCAACAACTTCTTCGACACTGGCGACGACTGCGTCAACTTCGCCGCCGGTACCGGTGCCGAGGCGGTGAAGCAGAAGCCCCAGGACGGCGCGTGGATCTTCAACAACTACTTCCGCAAGGGCCACGGCATGGTGGTCGCCGGCAGCCACACCGGGGCGTGGATCGAGAACATCCTGGCCGAGGACAATGTTGCCGACGGCACCGATGCCGGGCTGCGCATGAAGAGCACCAACTTCATGGGTGGCGGCGCGCGCAATGTGGTGTTCCGCGACTCGGCGCTGCGCAATATCGTCAAGCAGGGCTTTATCTTCACCCTCGACTACAACGACCCCAACGCCAAGCTCGACTACCAGCGCTCGACCATCGCCGGGCAGTTCCGCGATATCCGCGTCAGCGATGTCAGTGTGGAAAATGCCGGCAGTGCGGCGATCGAGGTCAAGGGCGACAGTCAGCACGACGCCTGGCACCAGGGGCTGGTGTTCGAGCGGGTGCGCTTCAGCGGGCAGGCCAAGGCGAAGATCGATGGATTGCGTGATTCGCGGTTTGCTGGCGTGAGTTTCAGCGACCGGGAGCCTGGCAATCCATGGCAGGTCAGCAACAGTCAGGGCCTGGCCTTCAAGGATGTCGAGTAGCCGTCGATCTTGCGGCTGACCGAGGACCCTGTGGGAGCTGGCTTGCCAGCGATTTGGCCGGCCCTGGCAACCCCATTGCTCAAGCTGGCCTCATCGCTGGCAAGCCAGCTCCCACAGGTGTTGAGGTTGGCTGTGGAATGGGCGTTTTTACTCGCTATAGAACGCCTGCAGCTTCTGCGCCTCGCGCAGGCGCATGCGGCTGTTGTTCAGGTGCATGAACATCGCCGCACGCGCCGCGTCCACCTGGCGGCTGGCGATGGCGTCGAAGATCTGCTGGTGCTCGACGTTGATCCCGGCCAGGTAGGTGCTGCGGTTGCTCTGCCCGGTATAGGCGGAGTTCATCCGCGTGCGTGGGATCATCTTGGTGCCGAGGTTCTTCATGATGTCGATCAGGTAGCGGTTGCCCGAGGCCTTGGCGATCTTCAGATGGAACTGGAAGTCGGCATTGGTGCTGCTGCCGGATTTTTCCGGGCCCTGCATCAGAGCGTGCAGGGCCTGCTCCAGCTCTTCCAGGGCCTGGGGCGTGGCGCATTCGGCGGCCATGCCCGCAGCCTGGACTTCAATGCTGAGGCGGAACTCCAGCAGATCGAGAACGTCGGAAAGCAGACCGATGGTCGCCGGACCCACGTTGAAACCTTCCGGCGCCGGCATGTCGAGGACGAAGGTGCCGACGCCATGACGGGTCTCCACCAGCCCCGCCGCCTGCATGCGCGACAGCGCCTCGCGTACCACCGCGCGGCTGACGCCTTCGCTGTCCATGATGCTGGCTTCGGTGGGCAGCTTTTCGCCGCGCTGCAATTCACCGTTGCGCATGCGTTGGGCAAAGCGTTCGACCAGGGCTTCGGCGAGACGGCGGGGCTGCTGTGAGGCGAGGGCGATGAGATCCGGCATGGGCACGCTCTTGTTCGAATTGGCCGGCATTATAGTGCGTTTTGCCGGGAGGCTGCCGGTATACTGCCATCATCTTTTTCCTTGAGGGGACCCTCTGCATGCAACCCGCTTCCCCCGCCCGACGTCCGAGCCTGGCCCAGCGCCTGGTGCTCGAACTGTCGCAGAAAATCCACTCCGGCGAATGGTCGGCGGGCAGCAAGTTGCCGACGGAACAGGCGCTCACCGAGGCCCATGGCGTCAGCCGCACCACCGTCCGCGAGGCCCTGTCGCAGTTGCAGGCGGAAGGCCTGGTGGAAACCCGGCGCGGTATCGGCACCTTCGTGGTCGATGCGATTCGTCCGGGCGAGGTGGAGGATAGCGCAGCGGAAAAGGGCAGTAGCGGCGATGCTGTGGCGATCGCCGAACTGCGCTTGAGCCTGGAAGTGGAGGCCGCTGCCATCGCCGCGCAGCGGGCCAATGCCGAGCAGTTGCAGGCGATGCGTGCGGCGCTCGACCAAGCCGCCGCCCGGGGGCCGAACGATGAGGATGCGGTGCGTATCGACTTCGCCTTCAACCAGCAGATTGCCCTGTGCACCGGCAACAGTTTCTTCATCGATGCCATGACCCACCTGGGCAATAGCCTGCTGCAGGATGTGCCGTTCGACGACCGCCAGCGCTGGCTGCGCGAGCGCGAGCAGATCTTCGCCTCGATCAGCCGCAAGGACGCCGACGGCGCGCGGGCGGCCATGCGCCTGCACTTGGTCAATGGCCTGGTGCAGGCGCGGCGGGCAGCGCAGGGCGCCTAGCCCTCCGCCTGCAAAGTCGCCATATCGATCACGAAACGATACTTCACATCTCCAGCAATCATCCGCTCGTAGGCCTGGTTGATATTGCGGATATCCAGCATCTCGATATCGCAGCGGATGTCGTGCTCGGCACAGAAATCCAGCACCTCCTGGGTCTCGGCGATGCCGCCGATCAGCGACCCGGCAATCACCCGGCGCTTGAGCACCAAGTGCGCGGCATCAACCGCCGGCTCGATCGGCTCGATCAGCCCGACAAGAATATGTACGCCATTGAACTTGAGGGTTTGCAGGTACGGATTGAGGTCGTGCTGCACCGGGATGGTGTCGAGCAGGAAGTCGAAGCGGTCCGCCGCCGCAGCCATCTGTTCGGCATCGGTGGACACGATCACATGGTCGGCACCCTGGCTGCGTGCTTCCGCAGCCTTGGCGGCGGAGCGGGTGAACAGGGTGACTTCGGCGCCCAGGGCCTTGGCCAGCTTGATGCCCATATGGCCCAGGCCTCCCATGCCGAGGATGCCGACCTTGTGCCCCGGACCGACGCCATGATGACACAGCGGCGAGTAAGTAGTGATGCCGGCACAGAGGATTGGTGCCGCGCTGGCCAGGTCCATGCCCTCGGGAATGCGCACGACGAAGGCTTCGCTGACCACGATGCGGTTGGAGTAGCCGCCCAGGGTGTAGCTACCGTCGACCCGGTCCGGGGTGGTGTAGGTCATGGTCGGACCTTCCACGCAGTACTGTTCCAGGTCGGCATGGCAGGCTTCGCAACTGCGGCAGGAGTCGACCATGCAGCCGACGCCGACCAGATCGCCGACCCGGTACTTGCCGGCCTGGCTACCGACCGCGCTGACCCGGCCGATGATTTCATGGCCGGGCATCAGCGGGTACACGGCGATGCCCCATTGATTGCGGGCCTGGTGGATATCGGAGTGGCACACGCCGTAGTAGCAAGGGTGTCTACACATCTTTTGAGCGCAAGCGATTGGCAGGAAATCGCATCAGGGCCGCTAGGTGCATGCCTTGATTCTTGTTGTGCTCTTGAGATCGAGCGCCGCCCACGCGGCGCATCGCCGGCAACGCCGGCTCCCACATTTGTTGCAACGTGCCATGGCCTGTTGGATTTGAGTTGTCAGCCTTTTGCGCCTGCCGATTTATCGCGGTGCGGCTGTTGGGCTCGACTCGATACCGTGCTGTACAAACAAGGCAAACAACCATGGCCTGACAGACATAGGCACGTTACAACCTGTGGGAGCCGGCGTTGCCGGCGATGCGCCGCGTGGGCGGCGCTCGATCTTGAGGGCGCCAGACAAACATTGGCATGCACCTGTCAGCTTTGACCGGTTATTCTGCCGGGCACTCTACGGCCAACACGACGCAAAAGATGTGTAGATACCCATGCCTGCAGTAGAAGATATCGATGATCACATCGTCGGTGTGTGGGGCACGGCGTTCGAAGTGCATCGACGACCTCGCCGGGCGGGCGAACATGAGCGCCTCGGCCTTCCACGAGCACTTCAAGCGCACCACGCTGCTGTCGCCGATCCAGTACCTCAAGCGCCTGCGCCTGCTCAAGGCCCAGCAGATGCTGATCGGCGAAGGCCTCGGCGTGGCCCAGGTAGCGCACCGGGTCGGCTACCAGAGCAGCTCGCAGTTCAGTCGCGAGTACAAGCGCCAGTTCGCCCGCAATGCCGGCGACGAGCTGGCCCTGCACCGCGAGGCGAGCGTCGGCTGACGCTCACTGCTCGCGCCATTTCTCCAGCAGGATCGCGACGAATTTCTCCGCCGCAGGCGACAGCGAGGCACCGCGCCGATAGACCATGCCCAGGGTGCGGGTCACTTCCGGCTCGGCCAGGGGGATGCTGACCAGGGTCGGGTGATCGGCGCCGGGCATGGCCAGGCTGGGCATGGCCGAGACGCCGAGGCCAGCCTCGACCATGCCCAGCGAGGTGGACAGGTGCTGCACCTCATAGAACCACTTCGGCCTGACGCTGAGGCCGGCCAGGGCATGGTCGAGCAGCATGCGGTTGCCGCTCAGGCGACCGACGCCGATCAAGCGGTAGGGCGCCAGTTCCGACCAGGTCACCGCCTTGCGGCTGGCCAGTTCATGGTCGCGACGGCAGGCGAGAACGAACTTCTCTTCCACCAGCGGCACGAATTCGATATCGGCGTGCTGCCCGCTCATCATGTTGATGCCGAAGTCGGCTTCGCCGCGCAGCACCGCTTCCAGGCCGTCGTTGGCGCTGAGGTCGAGCAGGCGGATGCGGATCTTCGGGTACTGCTCGTTGTACAGGCGGATCACCGAGGGCAGGAAGTAGAAGGCGGCCGTGGGAATGCAGGCGAGGGTGACCTGGCCGCTCTGCCGCTCGGCCAGTTCGCGGATGCTCAGGATCGAGTCTTCGAAGTCATCCAGCAGGCGCCGGGCCTTGGGCAGGAAGTCGCGGCCGACGCTGGTCAGGCCGACACGACGGGTGGTGCGCTCGAGCAGCGGCGTGCCCAGGCCCTCTTCGAGCTTCTTGATCCGCCGGCTCAGGGCCGGTTGCGACAGGTGCAGGGCTTCGGCGGCTTCGTGGAAACTCCCGAGTTCGGCGATTTTGACGAAAGATCTCAGATCTTGAAGCTCATATTCCATGGAGAGGTGCCTTGAGCAGCGTGAATTTTATTGATGCTTGAAACGCAATAATGCGGACGATCTTTGCATTGGATTGATTTATCCGCGCCTGTCACTCTTGCTTCAACAACATCAATTATGCCGATTGATCAGCGAGAGTCAGTAGTCATGCAACGAATTCCCTGTGTGCTCATGCGCGGCGGTACCTCCAAGGGGCCGATCTTCCATGCCTGGGATCTGCCATCGAACGTGGTCGAGCGCGATGAAGTGCTGCTCAACATCATGGGATCGGGTCACGAGCTGGAAATCGACGGAATCGGCGGCGGCAGCCCGCAGACCAGCAAGGTGGCGATCGTCAGCCCGTCGCTGCACGCCGATGCCGATGTCGACTACCTGTTCGTCCAGGTGATGGTCGCCCAGCGCCGGGTCGATACCGCGCCGAACTGCGGCAACATGCTCTGTGCGGTCGGCCCGTTCGCCATCGAGCAGGGCCTGGTCAAGGGCCAGGACGGGCATACCCTGGTGCGCATCCGCAACCTCAATACCAACACCTTCGTCGATTCGCGGGTGGAAACCCCGGGCGGCATCGTCCGCTACGAAGGCCGTACCGCCATCGACGGCGTCCCTGGCACGGCGGCGCCGATCCATCTGACCTTCCTCGATGCGGTCGGCAGCAAGACCGGCAAACTGTTTCCCACCGGCCAGGCCAGCGACCTGATCGATGGTGTGCCGGTGACCTGCATCGACATGGCCATGCCGATGATGATCGTCGATGCCGCCCAGTTTGGCCTCAGCGGCGCGGAAACCCCGGCGCAGCTGGATGCCGACAGCGAATTGCTCGCGCGCCTGGAAGCGCTGCGGCTCAAGGCGGGGCGGGCGATGGGACTGGGTGACGTAAGCAGCATGGTCATCCCCAAGCCGGTACTGATCTCGCCGCCGCGCTACGACGGTACCTTGCAGGTGCGTTATTTCATGCCGCACAACTGCCACCGGGCGCTGGCGATCACCGGTGCCATTGGCCTGGCGACTGCCTGCGTCAGCCCCGGCACGGTAGCTATGGACATGCTTGGCGAGGCAGCGGCCGAACTGAGCCAGGTACGCCTGGAGCATCCGGGCGGCGGTATCGATATCGCCCTGTCGCGCAGCGGCGCCGACGGCCAGACCCTGCAGGCGTCGGTGGTGCGCACCGCCCGTCGGCTGTTCTCCGGATTCGTCTACGCGCCAACCCCGCGACGGCTCGCTGGCTGATACTGCAAGCACCGTCACCACAGCACATCCGCACAACTTCAAGAATTGGGTGATGCCTCATGAAACTCGCTAAATCGCTGTACTTCCAGATTCTCTGCGCCGTCCTGCTCGGCGTACTGGTCGGCCACTTCTGGGCGCAGCAGGCCATCGCCCTGAAGCCGCTGGGTGATGCCTTCATCAAGCTGATCAAGATGATGATCGCCCCGGTGGTGTTCTGCACCATCGTCACCGGCATCGCCGGGATGACCGATAAAAGCTCGTTGGGCCGGCTGATGAGCAAGACCCTGCTGCTGTTCCTGGTGCTGACGCTGATCAGCCTGGGCATCGGCCTGGCGGCGGTACACCTGTTCAAGCCCGGCGTGGGCATGAACATCGACCCGGCCAGCCTCAGCATGGCCGGCCTCAGCCAGTACACCGAGTCGGCGGCCAAATTGGGCGTGGTGGACTTCTTCATGCACATCATCCCCGACACCTTCGTCGGCGCCTTCAACAAGGGCGAGGTGCTGCCGGTGCTGTTCATCGCCGTGCTCTGTGGCTTTGCCCTGTCGGCCATGGGCGAGCGTGGCCGGCCGGTGCTGGACGTGCTGGAAGCGCTGTCGCAGATGGTGTTCCGCATCTTCGGCTACCTGATGCGCTTCGCCCCGGTCGGTGCCTTCGGCGCCCTGGCTTTCACTGTCGGGCAGTACGGCATAACTTCGCTGGGCTCGCTGGCCAAGCTGGTGATGACCCTGTACATCGCCTGCGCCTTCTTCGTCCTGGTGGTGCTCGGCGCGCTGTGCCGGATGCACGGCTTCAGTCTGTGGAAGCTGCTGCGCTACTTCCGCGAGGAGTTCCTCGTGGTACTTGGCACCTCGTCCACCGAGCCGGTACTGCCACGGATGATCGAGAAACTTGAAGGCCTCGGCTGCAAGAAGGGCGTGGTCGGGCTGGTGCTGCCCACCGGCTACTCGTTCAACCTCGACGGCACGGCGATCTACCTGTCGCTGGCGGCGATCTTCATCGCCCAGGCCTGCAATATCGACCTGAGCCTCGGCCAGACCCTGACCATGCTGGCGATCATGCTGCTGTCGTCCAAGGGCGCGGCGGGGGTGACTGGCAGCGGCTTCGTCGCCCTGGCCTCGACTCTGACCGTGATCCACGACATCCCGCTGGCCGGCCTGGCCTTGCTGATCGGTATCGACCGCTTCATGTCGGAGGCGCGTGCGCTGACCAGCCTGGCCAGCAACGCGGTGGCGACGGTGGTTATCTCGCTGTCCGAGAAGGCCTGCGACCGGGAGACGCTGCTGCGCGCACTCGACGAAGGCAAGTGTCAGCCGACTGTCGAGCCAGGCGAGATCGCCGCCTCCTGGAACCCCGGGCAAGCCCCGCGTCACCACTGATCCATCCCGTTCCACGTCCCACAACCCGAAGCCTTCGCCCGGCGCCATACTGCCGGGTGGGGACCCCGGCTGCCTGGCGGTAGCCGCCCACTATAAAAACAAGAGTGAATCCTATGCTCGCATTGCTGGGTTTGATCATGGTGGTGACCTTCACCTACCTGATCATGAGTAAACGCCTGTCGCCGATCGTCGCCCTGACCGTCGTGCCCATCGTCTTCGCCGTGATCGGCGGCTTCGCCCCGGACCTCGGCAAGATGATGCTCGACGGCCTGAAGATGGTCGCGCCGTCCGCCGCCTTGCTGCTCTTCGCCATCCTGTTCTTCGGCCTGATGATCGATGCCGGGCTGTTCGATCCGCTGATCCGCAAGATCCTCAAACGGGTCAACGGCGACCCGGTGAAGATCGCCATCGGCACCGCCTTGCTCTCGCTGCTGGTGGCCCTCGACGGCGACGGCACCACCACCTACATGATCACCTGCGCGGCGATGCTGCCGCTGTACAAGCGCATCGGCATGAACCCGATGATCCTGGCGACCATCTCCATGCTTTCGCTGAGCATCATGAGCGGCCTCAGCCCCTGGGGCGGCCCGGCCACCCGGGCCATCGCCGCACTGGGCCTGGATGCCACCGAATACTTCATCCCGATCCTGCCGACCATGATCGGCGGCGCGGCCTGGGTGGTGTTCACCGCGTTCCTGCTGGGCCGCACCGAGCGCAAGCGCATCGGCAATATCAAGCTGGAGTCCGGCGGCGGCAATTGCTACATCAAGGCGATCCTCGAAGACACCCCGCACAAGCGTCCGCGCCTGGCCTACGTCAACCTGGTGCTGGTGATCGCGGTGATGGTGGCGCTGGTGATGGGCCTGATGCATGCGGCGATCCTGTTCATGATCGGCTTCGTCGCCGCGCTGATGATCAACTACCCGCAGATCGAGCTGCAGAAAGAGCGGATCCTCGCCCACTCCGGCAATGCCATGACCGTGGTCTTGCTGGTGTTCGCTGCCGGGATCTTCGCCGGGATCTTCTCCGGCACCAAGATGGTCGATGCCCTGGCGCAGACCCTGGTCGCCTGGATTCCCGAGTCCTGGGGCCATTGGTTCCCGCTGGTGGTGGCGCTGACCAGCATGCCGCTGACCTTCGTGCTGTCCAACGATGCCTACTACTTCGGCGTGGTACCGATCCTGGCCAATGCCGCCGCGGCCTACGGCATCGACCCGGTGGAAATCGCCCGCGCTTCGGTGCTCGGCCAGCCGGTGCACCTGATGAGCCCGCTGGTGGCCTCGACCCTGCTGCTGGTAGGCATGGTCGACCGCGATATCGGCGACTTCCAGAGAGCCACGGTGAAGTGGGCGGTGCTGACCTCCCTGGTAATCACTGCCCTGGCCCTGCTGACCGGCGCGATTTCGTTCTTCGTCTGATCTCCCAACAACAATAAAAGAGTCTCCCATCATGACCCGTACCCTGAGTCGTGGGGCCGCCTGCGCCCTGTGTTTTTGCTACCTGCCCGGTGTCGGCGCCGCAGGCTTCATCGAAGACAGCAAGCTCAAGCTGCAACTGCGCAACGTCTACTTCAACGAAAACTTCCGCGACGAGCAGGGCCTGAGCGCCCGTGCGGCGGCCACCGCAAAAAGCGAGCGGGTTGAATGGGTCCAGGGTTTCCTGCTCGATTACCAGTCCGGCTTTACCCAGGGCACCCTCGGCTTTGGCGTCGATGCCCTGGGCCTGGTCGGCGTCAAGCTTGACTCGGGCAAGGGCCGCAGCGGCACCGGCCTGCTGCCGGTGCATGACGACGGACGGGCGGCGGACGAGTTCGCCAGCGCCGGGATGACCTTCAAGGCGCGCCTCGGCGACACGGTGATCAAGCACGGCACCCTGCTGCCGAAGAACCCCTTGCTGGTCTACAACGACGCCCGTCTGCTGCCGCAGACCTACCAGGGCTCGGAACTGGTGAGCAAGGACATCGCCGGCCTGACCCTCAGCGCCGGTCATCTCGACCGCTTCAAGCAGCGCGACTCGTCCGACAGCGTCGGCCTGTTCCTCGATGGCTACAGCGGCGGCGCATCGGGTGATTTCAGTTACGCCGGGGCCGAGTACGCCTTCAGCAAGCAACTGCGCGTGAGCTACTTCCACGGTGAACTGGAGAACTTCTACCGCCAGGATTTCGCCGGCATCCAGCACGACCTGGCGCTGGCCGGCGGCGTGCTGAGCAGCGACCTGCGCTACTTCAAGAGCCAGGATGCCGGCGCGGCGCATGGCGGCACCATCGATAACGACATGCTCAGCGGCCAGCTTGCCTACAGCCATTCCGGGCACACCGTCGGCGGCGGCTACCAGGTGCTCAGGGGGGATGCCGGGCTGCCCTATATCAGCGGCGCGACCGTGTACTCCTTCAGCAACGTCGGCATCGGCAAGTTCATCGAGGAAGACGAAAAGACCTGGATGCTCAGCTACGCCTACAACTTCGCCAGCGCCGGCATCCCCGGCCTGACCTTCATGACCCGCTACCTCAACGGCGACAACGACCATTCCGGCGCGGCCAGCCGCAGCGAATGGGAGCGCGACATGGAGCTGGCCTACGTGCTGCAATCCGGCCCGCTCAAGGGCCTGGGGATCAAGGCGCGCAACTATGTCTACCGTTCGGACTTCGCCCGTGGCCGTGACAGCAACAGGCTGTACCTCACCTACGACATCGCCATTTGGTAAAGCGCCACGGCGGGCCGGGTTGTGATCGGCCGGCACGCGGCATAGGCTGTGTGCCTGCCTTCACCCACCGCAACGGGTTCGCGATGACCGATTCGAACAAAGCATTCTCCCTGGCTACCCAACTGACCCGCCTGGGTCGCGACCACGACATGCAGCACGGCTTCGTCAACATGCCGGTGTTCCGCGGCTCCACGGTGGTGTTCAAGACCATGGCCGACCTTGAGGCGAACCGTGGCCGCTACACCTACGGGACCAAGGGCACGCCGACCATCGAGGCGCTGGAAAACGCCTGGAGCGAGCTGTCCGGGGCGGCGGGCACGGTGATGTCGCCGTCAGGCCTTGGTGCGTTGGCCCTGGCGCTGTTCACTACGCTGAAAAGTGGCGACCACCTGCTGATGCCCGATTCGACCTACCAGCCGACCCGCAGGCTGTGCGAGAACCTGGTGAAGAAATTCGGCGTCGAGGTGAGCTACTACGATCCCCTGGTCGGGGCCGGTATCGTCGAACTGCTCAAGCCCAACACCTCGACCATCTTCCTCGAATCCCCCGGCTCGCAGACCTTCGAAGTGCAGGACGTCCCGGCCATTACCGCCGTGGCGAAACCCAGGGGCATCAAGACCATCCTCGACAACACCTGGGCCACCCCGGTGTTCTTCCGCGCCCACGAGCATGGCTGCGACCTGGCGGTGGAGGCGGGCACCAAGTACCTCGGCGGCCATTCCGACCTGCTGATGGGACTGGTCACGGCCAACGCCGAAACCTGGCCGGAACTGCGCAAGACCTACGATTCCATGGCCATGCTGCCGGGCGCGGAAGACTGCTTCCTGGCCCTGCGTGGCCTGCGCACCCTGCACCTGCGCCTGGAGGAGGCCCAGCGTCGCGGGCTGGAGATGGCCCGCTGGATGGCTGCGCAGCCGGAGGTCGCCACGGTCCTGCATCCGGCCTTCCCGGACTGTCCGGGGCATGCGATCTGGAAGCGCGACTTCACCGGCTCCACCGGGCTGTTCTCGGTGATCCTCAAGCCCGGCTACAGCAAGCAGAACCTCGCCCACATGCTGGATAACCTGGCGATCTTCGGCATGGGCTATTCCTGGGGCGGTTTCGAGAGCCTGATCATTCCGTTCGACTGCACCAGCTACCGCACCGCGACCCGCTGGGACCCGGACGGCTTGGCGCTGCGCTTGCAGATCGGCCTGGAGGACATGGAGGACCTCAAGCGCGACCTGCGGGCCGGGCTGGATCGGTTGGCGGCCGTCTGCTAATCCGCTCGACTCAGCGGTTCACATCCACCACCAGGCGGCCACGCACTTCGCCGCGCAGCAGCCGCGCCGCCGCCTCGATGGCATCCCCCAGGCCGATTTCTTCGGTGATCAGTTCCAGGTGCTGCGGGCTGACGCTGCTGGTCAGCCGTTCCCAGGCCTCGACCCGCCGCGCGTAGGGCTGGGTCACGCTGTTGATCCCGAGCAGGCTGACCCCGCGCAGGATGAACGGCGCCACCGTGGCCGGCAGGTCCATCCCCTGCGCCAGGCCGCAGGCCGCGACGGCGCCCTCGGCGCGGGTCGCGGCGCAGACATTGGCCAGGGTATGGCTGCCGACCGAATCGATGGCTGCCGCCCAGCGTTCCTTGGCTAGCGGGCGACCGGGCTCGGACAGTTCGGCGCGGTCGATGATGCTGTCGGCGCCCAGGCGCTTCAGGTAGTCCGCCTCGTTGGCCTTGCCGGTGGCGGCAATCACCGAGTAGCCACGCCCGGCCAGCAGGCTGATGGCGAAACTGCCGACACCACCGCTGGCACCGGTCACCAGAACCGGCCCGTCGTTCGGGCTGAGGCCGTGGCGCTCCAGGGCCATCAGGCAGAGCATGGCGGTGTAGCCTGCGGTACCGATGGCCATGCTCTGGCGTTCACTGAAGGCCGAGGGGTGCGGGATCAGCCAGTCGCCATCGAGACGGGCCTTCTGCGCCAGACCACCCCAGTGGTTCTCGCCGACGCCCCAGCCATTGAGCAGCACGCGGTCGCCAGCCTTGTAGCGCGGGTGCGAGCTGTGCTCCACCGTTCCCGCCAGGTCGATCCCCGGCACCAGGGGAAACTGCCGCACCACCGGGCTCTGGCCGGTGATGGCCAGGGCGTCCTTGAAGTTCAGGGTGCTACAGGCGACCCGGACCGTGACATTGCCCTCGGGCAGGCGCTCATCGTCCAGTTCGGCCAGGCGGGTGGCGTAGTCGGGTTGTTTCTCTACCAGCAGTGCGTTGAACATGCTTCGGCTCCTGTTTAGACCGATCGTCTTTAAATGGGCCCGCGCGGTCATCGACGGATGCCGGCGAGAAAACCCTGAATGAAAATGTCCAGCGGCTGCACGCCCTGGACCAGGCGCGCGCGCAACACCGCGCCTTCCCAGCCGATCCAGAAATACGCGGCGAGGGCAGGGCAGTCGCTGTCGCGGGGGATTTCCCCGGCGGCGAGCGCCGCCTCCAGGCAGATCCGCAGGCGCTGCTCCCAGTCGCGCAGCACGCTGTCGAGCTGCGCGCGGAAACTCTCGGGCAGTACCAGCACTTCCTGGCCGAGATTGCCCACCAGGCAGCCGCGGCGGAAGTGATACCTGGCCATGCCGGCCTTGGCTTCTTCGACGAAATTGACCAGTCGTTGCAGGGGCGTGGCCTGCTCATCGAGAAAACAGCGATCGAGCTTGCGCGCGAAGTACCCGGCATAGCGTTCCAATACCGCCTGGCCGAACGCCTCCTTGCTGGCGAAGTAGTGATAGAACGAGCCCTTGGGCACCTGTACGCGCTTGAGCACGCTGTCGATACCGGTGGCGGCGAAACCCTGCTCGGTAAAGATCTCCATGCCGCAACGAAGCAGGAGTTCATGGGTTTCACTGTGGTCCCGGGGGACCTTGGGCGGGCGTCCTCTGCGGACGAGGGGCTTGGCGGAAGTCATGCCGATTAAATTAGACTGATCGTTTTTAAAGTCAACCCCAGGTGCGCTCAGGTGGCCGGATCATGAAAAAACGCCTTCCCCCGTTGAACTGGCTCAGGGCCTTCGAGGCTTCGGCCCGGCTGCTGAACTTTACCCACGCGGCCCAGGAGCTCAGCCTGACCCAGGCCGCCATCAGCCAGCAGCTCAAGGCTCTCGAATCGCAGCTCGGAGTGGCTCTGTTCAAGCGCTTGCCGCGCGGGCTGGAACTGACCGAGGCGGGCATGTCGTACTTTCCGGTGGTGCGCGAGTCGGTGGAGCGCCTGGCCGCAGCTACCGACGAGATCTTCGGCCAGGGCCATCGCAGCACACTGGTGATCCGCAGCAGCCTGGTGTTCTTCACCCACTGGATTGCCTCGCGGCTGCCTGAGTTTCGCCTTTTGCACCCCCAGATCAGCCTGCGTATCGCCAGCAACATCTGGGTCGACGACTCCGAGTCCGACGCCGACCTGGAGATCCGCTACGGCCAGGGTCGCTGGCCTGGCATGAAATCCGAGCGCCTGACCTGGGACACCCTGGTACCGGTCTGTGCGCCTCATCTGGCCAGTGCCGAGCGACCGCTGCAACGCCCCCAGGACCTGGCCCGCCACGAGTTGTTGCATGTGCTGGGCTACGAGGAGGGTTGGGGTTACTGGTTGAAGAAAAATGGCGCGGAACGGGTCGATTCCTCCCGGGGATTGCAGTTCGATACGCTGATTTCCGCACTGGAAGTTGCCGAGCAGGGGCAAGGTGTGGCCCTGGCCCGTTCCTCGCTGGTCGCACATCTGCTCGACAGCGGTCGCCTGGTCGCCCCGCTGGGGAGTGCGATCGCCACCCAGGAGGCGTTCTATCTGGTCTACGCCCCGCACAGCCGGGTCAATCCCGATGCTGCGGCCTTTGCCGACTGGCTGTGCCAGGCCGCCATCGCGTTTCGCGACCGCACCTGGTCGGGCAACCCCGACGACTACGGGCCATAAGCTGTCTCCGTCGCCCATAAGAAAAATGGCCCCTCAGGGCCATTTTTTATTGCTTTCGCCAATGGCGCATTTTTCTGAAAGTAGCGCCAGATCGCACACCGATCGCCAAGCCTCGACAACAACAATAAGACCCGGGCGGTTGCTGCAACCGCCCCGGCGCTACCTAGGGTTTCCGTATGGAACACACCAAGCAACTTCCCCTGCAGGGCGTCAATGTAATCGACTTCGGGCAGTACATCGCCGGCCCGGCAGTGGCGATGATCCTCGCGGACCTGGGGGCCACGGTCGTGCATATCGATCCGCCCACCGGCCCGTTGTGGGACAGCCCGGCCAACGCCACCCTGAACCGCAACAAACTGTGCTTGCACCTCGACCTGAAAAGCGCCGAGGGGCTGCATCAGGCCCGCGAATTGATCGCCCAGGCCGACATCGTGATCGAGAACTTCCGTCCGGGGGTGATGCCCCGTCTTGGCCTGGATTTCGCCGAACTGCGCCGCAGCCGGCCGGAGCTGATCACCCTGTCGATCCCAGGCTTTGCCAGCAACGACGAGCTGCGCCACGAGTGGCGGGCCACCGAGGCAATCATCGCGTCGGCCTCCGGAGTCTTCACCGACATGGGCCAGAACCGTGTGCTGATGGGCATCAACCCGAGCTTCTCGCCGCTGCCGCTGGCCTCCGCCTACGGCACCATGCTGGCGGTGTCCTCCGTGGTGCTGGCGCTGCAGGCGCGGGAAAAACACGGCGTCGGCGACCAGATCGAAGTGCCGCTGGCGGCAGCAGTGATGGAAGGGCTGTCTTACAACTCGATCCAGATTGATGGTTATCCGCTGCGCTACAAGACTCTGCGCGAGAAGGAAAGCGAGCGGCGCAAGGCGCAAAACCTGCCGATGAACCTCAGCTACGAAGACCTTCAGGAGTTTCTCGATCCCTTCTACCGCACCTACGAATGCGCCGACGGGCGCAAGTTCTATGCGGTCTGCCCGTCGCACCGTTCGCACGCCAAGCGCTGCCTGCAGGCCATGGGGTTGTATGAGGAAATGCTTGCCGCCGGCCTGCCCAAGGTCGAGGACCCGTACCTGCCGATCGCACAATGGGAAGGCAACGCCTCGCTGGGCGTCTACCCGCTGCCGGCCGACTGGGCCGCACGTATCTCGGCGCGGATGAAGGAGGTGTTCCTCACCCGCACCGCTGCGGAGTGGGAAGTGATTTTCGGCGAGGGGCGCTTCCCCGGCGCGGCGCACCGTTCCACCCAGGAGTGGCTGCACGACGAGCATGCCAATAGCGCCGGCCTGGTGATCGAGGTCGATGACCGCGAATACGGGCGGATGAAGCAAGCCGGCCCGGTTGCCTGGCTCGAAGGCTGTGCCGAAGCCATGCTCAAGCCGGTATCAAGGCGCGACGTGAGCTTCGACGAAGCCCTGGCCAGTCTGGCCGAGCGGCCGGCACCGAAGCTGCCGGCACCCCGCCTGGAGGCCCCGGCCGGCTGGCTGGACGGGGTCAAGGTACTGGACCTGACCAACGTGATCGCCGGCCCGCATTCGGCCTCCTTCCTCGGCCGCTTCGGTGCCGAGGTGGTCAAGCTCGACCCGGTCAAGCCCAACTACGACCCGTGGAACACCGTGGTCTTCGGCCTGTCGTCGGCGCGGGGCAAGGAAAGCATCCTGGTCGATCTCAACCGCGACGACGGCCGCGAGGTGTTCAACCGCCTGGTGCGCAGCGTCGACGTGATCGTGATGAACGCCCCCGACCGGCAACTGGCGCCGCTGGGCCTGGACGAAGCCAGCCTGCAGGCGGTCAACCCCGGGGTGATCTTCTGTCAGCTCGACTGCTTTGGCGGCCCACGCCGTGGCCCGCGCACCGATTACCTGGGCTACGACGACCTGATCCAGGCCACCACCGGCATCATGCTGCGCTTCGGCGGCGGCATGCAGACCCCGGAAGAGCACGCGCATGTCGGCACCATCGATGTGATGTGCGGTTTCGCCGCCGCGCTGGGGGTCGCCACCGCGCTGTACCAGAAACACCACAGCGGCCAGGCGTACCGGGCGCGCACCTCGTTGGCGGCGCTGGGCAACCTGGTGCAGATTCCGTTCTGCTACGACTACGCCGGGCGCGGTCCTTTCGACGAACCGTCCGGGCGCGAGGCCATGGGCTACAGCGATCTGTCGCGTTTCTATCGCACCGCCGACGGCTGGATCTACCTGGATGCCGACGAGGCTGACCTGCCACGCCTGCGCAGCATCGCCGAACTGGCCGGGGTGGAGCAGGCCGCAGACCGTGCCGCGTTCCTCGCCGCCGCCATCGGCCGCATGAGCGGCAGCGTGCTGCAACAGCGCTTGCAGGCGGCGAACGTCGCCGCGGCCGTACCGGACAACATCGACAGCCTGCGCCAGGCCCATAGCCGGGCTGCCGATGGCCTGCCCGGCACCGACAATGGCAGCTACTCGTTCAGCATCTACCGCGACCACCCCAGCGGCCATTGCATCACCCAGCTCGACCCCTATGCGATCCGTCCCCGTGTCGCGCGGATCCGGGCCTTGCCGCCAGCAGAGAAGTTCGGCGCTTCGACCCGCAAGGTGCTGCAGCGCCATGGCTACAGCGATGAGCGCATCGACGCCCTGATGCACAGCGGCGCCATCGGCGAGCGCTGGAGCGACGCCTACCTGCCGGGCTGACCGGCATCCTCGAACCCTTTCACCAGAACACGAGCTGCCGGCCCGCTTGCGGGCCCGCGCATGCCTCGAAAAAGAGAGTGCTGCATGACTTACTCGAGCATCCTTCCACGCTTCCTGCAAACCGGTGCCGGCGCCAGCCAGCAACTGCCCCAGGTGCTGGCCGCGCTGGGTTGCGCACGGCCGTTGATCATCACCGACCTGATGATGGTCGAACTGGGCTACGCCGGGCGTATCCGCGAGGTCCTGGCGGCCCATGACCTGCAGGCCGATATCTTCTCCGACACCGTGCCCGAGCCCACCGTCGCTTCGATCCAGGCCGGCGTGGCCTGTGCCCGGGACGGCGGCTACGACAGCATCATCGCCCTCGGCGGCGGCAGTCCCATCGACAGCGCCAAGGCCATCGGCATCCTCGCCCGTCATGGCGGGGCGATGCGCGATTACAAGTTCCCGCGCCAGGTGAACGAAGCCGGCCTGCCGATCATCGCCGTGCCGACTACCGCCGGTACTGGCTCGGAAGTCACCCGCTTCACCATCATCACCGACGAGCAGAGCGACGAGAAAATGCTCTGCGTCGGCGCCGGCTTCATGCCGGTGGCGGCCCTGGTCGACTTCGAGCTGACCCTGTCGCTGCCGCCACGGGTCACCGCCGATACCGGCATCGATGCCCTGACCCATGCCATCGAGGCCTATGTCAGCCGCAAGGCCAACCCGTTCAGCGATGCCCAGGCGCTGGCGGCGATGCGCCTGATCGGGCCGAACCTGCGCCGCGCCTATCACCAGGGCGACGACCGCCAGGCACGGGAGGCGGTGATGCTCGGTTCGACCCTGGCCGGGTTGGCGTTCTCCGCCGCCTCGGTGGCCCTGGTGCACGGCATGAGCCGGCCCATCGGTGCGTTCTTCCATGTGCCCCACGGCCTGTCCAACGCCATGTTGCTGCCGGCGGTCACCGCGTTCTCGATTCCCGCAGCCCGTGACCGCTACGCCGAGTGCGCGCGGGCCATGGGTGTCGCCAGTGCCGCGGACCTCGACGATGTCGCCGTGGAAAAGCTGCTGGCCGAGCTGGAAGCGCTCAACGAGGAATTGCAGGTGCCGACCCTGGCGCGTTTCGGTGTCGACCGCCAGCAGTTCTTCCAACTGATGCCGACCATGGCCAGCCAGGCCCTGGCCTCCGGCTCGCCGGGCAACAACCCGCGGGTTCCCAGCGAGGCCGAGATGGTCGAGCTGTATCGCAGCCTTTGGTAATTCCCCCCTTATTTCGCACACGAGGAGTACCCCATGAACACAGTAGGCCACCTGATCGACGGCCAGATCGTCACCGAAGGCAAGCGCACCCAGGATGTCTTCAACCCGGCCACCGGCGCCGCCAGCCGCCAGGTCGCCCTGGCCTCGGTCGCCACTGTCGAGGCCGCCATCGCCGCGGCCGAGGCTGCTTTCCCGGCCTGGCGCGACACCCCGCCGATCAAGCGCGCGCGGGTGATGTTCCGTTTCAAGGAACTGCTCGAACAGCACAGCGCGGAAATCTGCCGGCTGATCGGCGAAGAGCACGGCAAGATCAGCCACGATGCGGCAGGTGAGCTGCAGCGCGGCATCGAGAACGTCGAATACGCCTGTGGCATCCCCGAGCTGCTCAAGGGCGAACACAGCAAGAACGCCGGTCCCGGCATCGACTCCTGGAGCGAGTTCCAGCCGCTGGGTGTGGTCGCCGGGATCACCCCGTTCAACTTCCCGGTGATGGTGCCGCTGTGGATGGTGCCGATGGCCATCGCTGCGGGTAACTGCTTCGTGCTCAAGCCGTCCGAGCGCGACCCCAGCTCGACCCTGTTCATTGCCCAGTTGCTGGAAGAGGCCGGCCTGCCCAAGGGCGTGATCAACGTGGTCAACGGCGACAAGGAAGCGGTCGACGTGCTGCTGCGCGACCCGCGGATCCAGGCGGTGAGCTTCGTCGGTTCTACGCCGATCGCCGAATACATCTATTCCACCGCCACCGCCCATGGCAAGCGTTGCCAAGCCCTCGGCGGGGCGAAGAACCATGCCATCGTGATGCCCGACGCGGATATCGACAATGCCGTCAACCAGCTGCTCGGCGCCGCCTTCGGCTCCTCCGGCGAGCGCTGCATGGCCCTGTCGGTGGCGGTCGCGGTGGGCGATGCGGCGGCCGATGCCCTGGTCGAGAAAATGCAGGCGGCGATGGCCGGGCTCAAGGTCGGTGCCTACAGCGACAGCAGCAACGATTTCGGACCGGTGATCACCCGTCAGCATCAGCAGAAGGTGGTGGGCTACATCGACAGCGCCGAGGCCGATGGCGCCACGGTGGTGGTGGATGGTCGCCAGGTGCGGGTGGAGGGCTACGAGAATGGCTTCTTCGTTGGTGGCACTCTGATCGACCGGGTCACCCCGGACATGCTCAGCTACCGGGAAGAAATCTTCGGCCCGGTGCTCCAGGTGGTCCGGGTCGACAGTATGCAGCAGGCCATGGCCCTGATCGATGCCCACGAGTACGGCAACGGCACTTGCATCTTCACCCGCGATGGCGAGGCGGCGCGCTTCTTCTCCGAGCGGATCAAGGTCGGCATGGTCGGTATCAACGTGCCGCTGCCGGTGCCGGTGGCCTATCACAGCTTCGGTGGCTGGAAGCGCTCGCTGTTCGGTGACCTGCATGCCTATGGCCCGGACGCGGTGCGCTTCTACACCCGGCGCAAGACCGTGACCCAGCGCTGGCCGTCGTCGGGTGTGCGCGAGGGCGTCGAGTTCTCCATGCCGACCCTGAAGTAACCCTCTGCACCCGGCGGCGGCCTGCCACGATGTTGCCGCCGGGTGCGCTTTGCGTCACCGGTTTCAACCAACAAGAACAATGGAAAGGTTGTGATGCCCGATTTCAAACGCTCAAGTTCCACTCCAGTGCAGGGCAGGGTGGATATGCCCCTGATCATCATCAGCATCCTGGTCATCGCCGCCAGCGTCACCGGGCTGACCCTGTTTCCGGAGCGCTCGGTGGCGTTGGCCGAACAGGCCTTCGACGCCACCACCCGGCTGTTCGGCGCGCTGGTGCAGATGGTCGGCTTCCTGTGCGTGCTGCTGATTGCCTGGATCGCCTGCAGCAAGTACGGTCATATCCGCCTGGGCGAGGGCAGGCCGCAGTACGGCAACCTCAGTTGGGTGTTCATGTTCATCTGTGCCGGGCTGGGTTCGGCGACCATGTACTGGGCGTTCATGGAATGGGCCTACTACTACGTCACGCCAGGCCTGGAGGTGCTGCCGCGCAGCAAGCAGGCCCTGGAGTACAGCAGCGCTTACGCCTTCTTCCACTGGGGCATCACGCCCTGGGCGATCTACGGCATCGCCTCGCTGGCCATGGCCTATCACTTCCACGTGCGCCGCAACCCCGGCCTGCGCCTGTCCTCGGCGGTGGAGGCGATCACCGGCTTGAAGTCCACCGGGCCGGCCGGGCGGCTGATCGACCTGATCTTCCTGATTTCCACCTTTGGCGGTCTGGTGCTGACCATCACCCTGTCCTCGGCCACGGTCGCCAAGGGCCTGTCGATGCTGTTCGGCCTGAGTGACGGCTTCGTGCTCAAGGCGACCCTGGTGATCCTGGTCACCCTGGTGTTTTCCCTGAGCTCGTGGATCGGCATCGGCCATGGCATGCAGCGCCTGGCCCATGCCGCCTGCGGGCTGACCCTGGTGTTCGCCCTGGTGGTGCTGCTGCTCGGCCCTACCGAATTCACCCTGAACAACATCGCCAATGGCCTGGGCCTGATGCTGCAGAACTTCGTGCACATGAGCCTGGCCACCGACCCGGCCGGCAGTGGCGAGTTCGCCCGCGGCTGGACGGTGTTCTACTGGCTTTACTGGATCACCTATACCCCCGGCGTGGCGCTGTTCGTCACCCGGGTTTCCCGCGGGCGGCGGATCAGGGAGGTGGTGGTCGCCATGGTGCTGGGCGGCTGCGCCGGCTGCTGGCTGTTCTTCGGCAGCCTGCAGAGCTTTGCCATGCACCAGTTCATCAGCGGGGTGATAGACGCCCCGGCGTTGCTCGATGGCAGCGGTGGCGAGGCGGTGGTGTCGATGCTGCTGCTCAGCCTGCCGTTCGGCAAGGTGCTGGCAGTGGTGTATTTCCTGCTGATGCTGGTGTTTCTCGCCTCGCACCTGGATGCGGTGGCTTTCTCGGTGGCGGCCACCAGTACGCGCAACCTGCAGGAGGGTGAAGACCCGGCGCCGGGCCTCAAGCTGTTCTGGTGCCTGATGCTGGCGGCCATCCCCCTGGCGATGCTGTATATCAACGCGCCCTTGCACACGCTCAAGACCGTGGTCACCTGTGCGGCGATTCCGTTCGTGCTGGTGCTTGGGGTGAAAATGTACGGGCTGTTCAAGTGGATGAGGGAGGATTACGGGGATATTCCGGCGCACCTGATCGAGCTGGGCAGTGAATTTTCGCCGTCGGCGAGCATCGTGGAAAACCGCGCTATCGCCTGATTGCACGAGGCTTTGCGTGCGGATTGCCGAAAAGGGCAATCCGCTTTTTTCGTTTGTGCTGCAGGGCACGCATCCGGCTTTTCGGTCATAAGTTTTATAGGGGCTTTCCCCCTTTTTTTATTGCTTTCGCCCCCGGCCGATTTTTTCGACAGTACGTCAACGGTCAGCGCAAGCGCCCGTCACCACATAGTCTTCGCAACCGATTCAGAAACTCCATCGAACAGAATAATAGGGGTACATCTTCATGAAGCGAGCAACCTTGCTGTTGTTGGCCGGATCTCTTTGCGCCTCGGCTTTTGCCGCGGAGAAAATCACGGTCGTCTCCTACGGCGGCAGTCTGTCTGCCGCACAGGTCGAGTCGGCGCACAAGCCATTCACCAAGGCCACCGGGATCGACGTGGTGTCGGAGGACTATTCCGGGGGGATCGCGCCGATCAAGACCCAGGTCGACGGCAAGCAGGTCACCTGGGATGTGGTCGACGCCGAACTGCTCAATGTTCACCGCGCCTGCTCGACCGGCCTGTTGGAACGCATCGATCCGAAAACCCTGGCCCCGGCTCCGGACGGCACTCCGGCCGAGGAGGACTTCATTCCCGGCGCCTTGAGCGACTGCGGGGTCGCCAGTTACGTCTGGTCCACTGTGGTCGCCTATAACACCAAGGCCTTCAAGGGCGAACAGCCGAGCACCCTCAAGGACTTCTTCGACCTCAAGCGCTTCCCCGGCAAGCGCTCCCTGCGCAAGGCGCCGCAGGTCAATCTGGAGTGGGCGCTGATGGCTGATGGCGTGCCGCGGGAAGAGGTGTACAGCACCCTGGAGACCGAGGAGGGCATCGAACGTGCCCTGCACAAGCTCGACACCATCAAGGACCAGGTCATCTGGTGGGAAGCCGGGGCCCAACCGCCGCAACTGCTGGCCGACGGGCAGGTGAGCATGGCCTCGGCCTACAGCGGGCGCATCGTGCTGGCCAGCCGCAAGGAAAACCAGCCGTTCAGGATCGTCTGGGACGGCCAGGTCTACGATATGGAGGCCTGGGTGCTGCCCGCAGGCAATCCGCGCAAGGCGCAGGCTTTCGATTTCCTGCGCTTCGCCACGCAAACCACGGTGCTGGCCGACCAGTCCAACTACATCCCCTACGGCCCGACCCGCTACTCGGCGCAGAAGATGGTCAGTCCTGACGTACAGGCCGACCTGCCGACCAGCCCGCAGAACTTCGCCACTGCGCTGCAGGTGGATTCGCTCTGGTGGGGCGACCACGCCGACGAGCTCAACGAGCGTTTCAACGCCTGGCTGGCGCGCTGATCATTCCCGGGGCAGTGCGTGGCGCTGCCCGTCCTGACACAACAACAAGAAACAGGTGCTTCCATGGAATCGCAGGCGTTCGTCAGCTTCCGCAATGTGCAAAAGAGCTACGACGGGGAGTCCCTCGTCGTGAAGAACTTCAACCTGGAGATCGAACAGGGCGAGTTCGTCACCATGCTCGGCCCGTCCGGGTCGGGCAAGACCACCTGCCTGATGATGCTGGCAGGCTTCGAAACCGTCACCCACGGACAGATCTGCATCGAGCGCAAGCCGGTGAACGATATCGCCCCGCAGAAGCGTGGGATCGGTATGGTGTTCCAGAATTATGCGCTGTTCCCCCATATGACCCTGGAGGAGAACCTGGCCTTCCCCCTGAAAGTGCGTGGGCTGTCCCGCAGCGAGATCCAGGATAAGGTCGGCAGGGCGCTGGACATGGTTGCCATGGGCCGGCTGGGCAAGCGCATGCCGGCGCAGTTGTCGGGTGGGCAGAAGCAGCGGGTGGCCCTGGCCCGGGCGCTGATCTTCGAGCCGCGCCTGGTGTTGATGGACGAACCCCTGGGCGCCCTCGACAAGCAGTTGCGCGAGCAGATGCAGTACGAGATCAAGCGTCTGTCCAAGCAACTGGGCATCACCGTGGTCTACGTCACCCACGACCAGAGTGAAGCCCTGACCATGTCGGACCGTATCGCCGTGTTCAACGACGGTATCGTCCAGCAGCTGGCCACCCCGGCGGATCTCTACGAGAAGCCGCAGACGGCCTTCGTTGCCAGTTTCATCGGCGAAAACAATCGCTTGTTGGGCCAGTTGCAGGCGCGCCAGGGCGAGCACTGCACGGTGCGCGTCGGCGAGCACTCGATCCAGGCGCTGGCGGTGGACACCGCGGAGGAGGGCGCGGCGACCGTGCTGTCGATCCGCCCCGAGCGGATCCTGCTCAACCCCGGGCAGTGGGAAGCGGAAAACCGCCTGCCGGGACGCATCCTGGAAGTCATCTACCACGGCGACCATTTGCGTCTGCGCCTGGAAATCGCCGGCCATGATGACTTCATCGTCAAGCTGCCCAACGCCAGCGGGCGGGCCTGCCCGGCGCCGGGGGAACGCTTGCTGGTCGGTTGGGCGGTCGATGACTGCCGCGCCCTGAATGCCTGAGTGAGCAAGTCTTCCCGACGTATTCCGGAGTTTCCCATGAGCCGTTCATATCCTGTAAACCCAGGCCTCGTCCTGCCTGGCGAGGCGGGTGACACCCCGGGCCTGAAGGCCCGCCTGGCACGCGCCGAACGCATCAACAAGACCCGCTCGTTGCTGCTGGTCCTGCCGTTGCTGGCTTTTATCCTGGTGTTTTTCCTGTTGCCGATCGGCAGCATGCTGATGCGTAGCGTGGAGAATCCGACCCTCTCCACTCAGATGCCGCGCACGGCCCAGGCGCTACTGGCCTGGGACGGTCGAGAGCTACCGGGCGAAGCCCTGTACGCCAGCCTCGGCGAGGAAATGCTCGGTCTGGTCGATAGCGGCCAGCTGGATCTGGTCGGTTCCGACCTCAACCGGGTCCGCAGTGGCCTGAAAAGCCTGTTCGCCAAGAGTGCCCGTGAGCTGGCGAAGGCCCCGCCGCCTCCAGGCGGATACCGTTCCGAGCTGAGCCGCATCGATGCGCGCTGGACGAAACTGGATACCTGGAGCCAGCTCAAGGCCATGGCCCCGACGCATTCGGCGATTCACTACCTGGCTGCCCTTGATCTGCAATACGACGAGCATGGCGAAGTGGTCCGCCAGCCGGAGTCGCGGAGGCTTTACGTCGAGGTCCTGACCAAGACCCTGGGTATCACCCTGGGCATTACCCTGCTGTGCATGGTCCTGGCCTACCCGCTGGCCTGGATGCTTGCGACCCTGCCGGCACGCGTCGCTAACGTCCTTATGATCCTGGTGCTACTGCCGTTCTGGACCTCGCTGCTGGTACGCACCACAGCCTGGATGGTCATCCTGCAATCCAACGGCGTGCTCAACGCGACCCTGCTCAAGCTTGGTCTGCTCAGCCAGCCGCTGGACCTGATGTTCAACATGACCGGCACGGTGATCGCCATGACCCACATCCTCCTGCCGTTCATGGTCCTGCCGCTGTACAGCGTGATGAAGAGCATCGACCAGAGCTACATCCGCGCCGCCCACTCGATGGGGGCCAGCTCGCTGCGCACCTTCCTGCGCGTCTACTTCCCGCTGTCGCTGCCGGGACTGAGCGCCGGCGGCATCCTGGTGTTCATCCTCGCGATCGGCTACTACATCACCCCTGCTTTAGTGGGCGGGCGTACCGGGCAGATGATCAGCAACTTCATCGCCTACCACATGCAGACCTCGCTCAACTGGGGCCTGGCCGCGGCACTGGGCAGCCTGTTGCTGCTGATCGTGCTGTTCCTCTACTGGCTGTACGACCGCGTGGTCGGCATCAGCAACCTGAAACTGGGGTAATCGACATGAGCCTTCCTAGCTATACCGGCCCCTTGGGGCGCACCTGGTTCTACAGCGTGCGTGGCCTGGCCAGCCTGGTCCTGATGTTCCTGGTATTCCCGGTGCTGGTGGTGATACCGCTATCGTTCAACGTCGAGCCATACTTTAGCTTTACCAGTGGCATGCTCAGCCTGGATCCGGCGGCGTTTTCCCTGCGCTGGTACCAGACCCTGCTGGACGACCCGATGTGGCTGCTGGCGTTTCGCAACAGCCTGCTGATTGCCGTTGGCGCCACGTTGCTGTCCACCTTGCTGGGGACCCTGGCGGCGCTCGGCCTGAGCCGCGCCAACCTGCCGTGCAAGGCTCTGCTGATGGGCACGCTGATCTCGCCGATGATCGTGCCGGTGATCATTTCCTCGGCCGGCATGTACTTCTTCTACAGCCGCCTTGGCCTGGCGCAGAACCATCTGGGCCTGATACTCGCCCATGCGGTACTGGGCACGCCGTTCGTGATCATCACCGTCACCGCCACCCTGGTCGGCTACGATCATTCCCTGAGCCGTGCCGCTGCCAGCCTCGGGGCGTCGCCGGCCTACGGATTCTGGCGCGTCACCTTGCCGATCATCCGTCCGGGCATTATCTCCGGCGCGCTGTTCGCCATGGTGACCTCGTTCGACGAAGCGGTGGTGGTGCAGTTTCTTGGCGGCCTGGAGCAGCGCACCATTCCCCGGCAGATGTGGTCCGGCATGCGCGAGCAGATCAGTCCGACCATCCTCGCCGCAGCGACCCTGCTGATTCTTGGTTCGGTCCTGCTGCTGGTGCTGGTCGAGGTACTGCGGCGGCGTTCGTTGCGCCTGCGCGGGCTGGCAGGGTAAGTGCGCCAGTAATTTCCAGAACGATTGCCACAGCCTGCCGTCAGAGTTAGCAACGACTCGATCCGAGACCTGCTTGCAAGGAGGTGGCAATGACCGCAGCAAAAGGCGACTACATAGACTGGCTGGTGGCGCAATCCATGCTCAAGGCGGCCCAGGACCGGGCCCGGAGCTATGCCGGCCAGTCCCGGCTGTGGATGAACCCCTACGCCGAGGCCCGTCCGCGGCGGGCCATCGAGATCGCTTCGGTGTGGCTGACGGTCTATCCCGATTCCATCATCGCCGCCGAGGACAGTTCGGTGCTCGACGCCCTGGGCGCCGAGAGCCTGTGGAAGGGGCTGTCGGAGCTGGGCGTGCAGGGCATTCACACCGGGCCGATCAAGCGCTCGGGCGGCATCAGCGGCCGGGAATTCACCCCCAGCGTCGACGGCAACTTCGACCGCATCAGCTTCGATATCGACCCGCTCTACGGTACCGAGCAACAGCTGGTGCACCTGAGCCGCATGGCCGCCGCGCACAATGCCGTGACCATCGACGACCTGATCCCCTCGCACACCGGCAAGGGCGCCGATTTCCGCCTGGCGGAGATGGCCCACGAGCACTATCCGGGCATCTACCACATGGTCGAGATCCGCGAGGAGGACTGGCCGCTGTTGCCGGAGGTGCCTGCCGGCCGTGATGCCGTCAACCTCAGCCCGGCGCAGTGCGATGAACTCAAGCAGCGCCAGTACATCGTCGGCCAGTTGCAGCGGGTGATCTTCTTCGAGCCCGGGGTCAAGGAAACCGACTGGAGTGCCACGCCGCCGGTGGTGGGGGTGGACGGCAAGACCCGGCGCTGGGTCTACCTGCATTACTTCAAGGAGGGCCAGCCGTCGCTGAACTGGCTCGACCCGACCTTCGCCGCCCAGCAACTGATCATCGGCGACGCCCTGCATGCTTTCGACTGCCTCGGTGCGCGCGGCCTGCGTCTGGATGCCAACGGTTTTCTCGGCGTCGAGATCCGCGCCAACGACAGCGCCTGGTCGGAAAGCCACCCGCTGTCCCTGACCGGCAACCAGATCATCGGCGGCATGATCCGCAAGGCCGGCGGCTTCAGTTTCCAGGAGCTCAACCTGACCCTCGACGACATCGCCCAGATGTCCAAGGGCGGGGCCGACCTGTCCTATGACTTCGTCACCCGCCCGGCCTACCAGCATGCGCTGCTCACCGGCGATACCAGCTTCCTGCGCCTGATGCTCGGCGAAATGCAGCGCTTCGGCATCGACCCGGCGTCGCTGATCCACGCCTTGCAGAACCACGACGAACTGACCATCGAGCTGGTGCATTTCTGGACCCTGCACGCCAACGACATGTTCCTCTACAAGGGCCAGACCTTCCCCGGCAGCATCCTGCGCGAGCATATCCGCGAGGAAATGTACGAACGCCTGTCCGGCGAGCACGCGCCGTACAACCTGCGCTTCGTCACCAATGGCGTGTCCTGCACCACGGTCAGCATCATCACGGCGGCGCTGGGGATCCGCGACCTGGGCGAGATCAGCGCCGAGGAGCTGGCCCTGATCCAGAAGATCCACCTGCTGCTGGTGATCTACAACGCCATGCAGCCGGGGGTGGTGGCGCTGTCCGGCTGGGACCTGGTCGGCGCGTTGCCGCTGGCGGCGGAGCAGGTGGCCGAGCGCATGGGCGATGGCGACACGCGCTGGATCCATCGCGGCGGCTACGACCTGGCCGACCTGGCACCGGAGGCCGACAGTTCGCTGCGTGGCCTGCCCCGGGCCCGCTCGTTGTACGGCAGCCTGTCCAGCCAGTTGCAGCGGCCCGACTCGTTCGCCAGCCAGGTGAAGAAGGTGCTCGCCGTCCGGCAGGCCTATGGCATCGCCGCCAGTCGCCAGGTGCTGGTGCCCGAGGTGCAGAGCCCGGGCTTGCTGGTGATGGTCCATGAACTGCCGGCGGGGAAGGGTACGCAACTGACTGCGCTCAATTTCGGTAGCGAGGCGATCTCCGAGGAGATCGTGCTGGAGGGCTTCACCCCGGGGCCGGTGGTGGACATGCTCGGCGAGACACTGGAAGGGGATCTGCACGAGGATGGGCGGTTGCTGATCAACCTGGACCCGTATGAGGCGTTGTCGCTGCGGATTGTCAGTAGTAGTGGGCATCTGTAGATCTTGTGTTGTCTGGGCTGGCCTCATCGCCGGCAACGCCGGCTCCCACAGGTATGGCATGCACCCTGAAACCTTGTGGGAGCCGGCGTTGCCGGCGATAGGGCCATCAGCCACAGCGCATATTTACCCGCTGACCTCTTCCTTGAACCTCAACCGCCACCCATGCAACAACGGCTCGGTATACCCGCTAGGCTGCTCGCGCCCCTTGAACACCAGGTCGCAGGCCGCACGGAACGCATGGGACGCCTCGAACCCCGGCGCCATCGGCCGATACGCCGGGGCCCCGGCATTCTGCCGGTCCACCACCGCCGCCATGCGCTCCAGGGTCTGGCGTACCTGCCCGGCATCGACCACGCCGTGGTGCAGCCAGTTGGCCACATGCTGCGCCGAGATGCGCAGGGTGGCACGGTCCTCCATCAGGCCGACGTTGTGGATATCCGGCACCTTGGAGCAACCCACGCCCTGTTCGACCCAGCGCACCACATAACCGAGGATGCCCTGGCAGTTGTTGTCCAACTCCGCCTGGATCTCGGCGTCGCTCCAGTCCCGCTGCGGGCTGACCGGAACGCTGAGCAAACCATGCAGCAGCCCGGCCCGTTCGGCCTGCGCGTCGATCTCTTCGAGTCCGGCCTGGACCTGCTGCACATCCACCTGGTGATAGTGCAGCGCATGCAGGGTGGCGGCGGTGGGCGAGGGCACCCAGGCGGTATTCGCACCGGCCCTGGGGTGGGCGATCTTCTGTTCGAACATGGCCGCCATCAGGTCCGGCATGGCCCACATGCCCTTGCCGATCTGCGCTCGTCCACGCAGGCCGCAAGCCAGGCCGACCAGCACGTTGCTGCGCTCGTAGGCGGCGATCCACGCACTGCCTTTCATATCGCCCTTGCGCAGCATGGCGCCGGCCTGCATGGCGCTGTGCATCTCGTCACCGGTGCGGTCGAGGAAGCCGGTGTTGATGAACACCACACGCTGTGCCGCCTCGGCGATGCAGGCCTTGAGGTTGACGCTGGTGCGCCGCTCCTCGTCCATGATGCCCATCTTCAGGGTATGACGCGGCAGGCCGAGCAGGTCCTCGACCCGGCCGAACAGGGTGTTGGCAAACGCCACTTCCTGCGGCCCGTGCATCTTCGGCTTGACGATATAGACGCTGCCGCTGCGGGAGTTGCCTTTACGCTGCAGGTCGTGCAGGGCGGCGAGGCTGGTGACCACGGCATCGAGGATACCTTCGGGGGTCTCCTGACCATCCTGGTCGAGGATCGCCGGGTTGCTCATCAGGTGGCCGACGTTGCGCACGAACAGCAGCGAGCGGCCGGGCAGTGTGAGTTCGCTGCCATCGCGGCCGTGGTAGCGGCGGTCCGGGTTCAGGCTGCGGGTGATGGTCTTGCCGCCCTTGCTCAGGGTTTCGCTGAGGTCGCCCTTCATCAGTCCCAGCCAGTTGCGATAGACCAGCACCTTGTCGGCGGCATCCACCGCCGCCACCGAATCCTCGCAATCCATGATGGTGGTGATGGCGGACTCCACCAGCAGGTCCTTGACCCCGGCGGCATCGCTGGCACCGATGGGGCTGCTGCGGTCGATCTGCAACTCGATATGCAGCGCGTGGTTCTCCAGCAGCACGGCAGTCGGTGCGTCGGCGCTGCCTTGATAACCGGCGAACTGTTCGGGCTTGACCAGGGCGGTGTCGCGGCCATCAGCGAGGGCTGCCCGCAGTTCGCCGGCAACGATCCGGTAGCCCGTCGCCTCGGTATGGGAGGCACCCTGTAGCGCAAACACCTGATCGAGGAACGCCTTGGCCCAGGCCACCACCCTGGCGCCACGGGTCGGGTTGTAGTCGGCGCTTTTCCCTGCACCGTCGGTCTCGTCGATCATATCGGTGCCGTACAGGGCGTCGTACAGCGAGCCCCAGCGGGCGTTGGCGGCATTCAGCGCATAGCGGGCGTTCATCACCGGGACCACCAGTTGCGGGCCGGCCTGGGTGGTGATTTCGTGGTCGACCTGGCGGGTGCTGACCTTCACCTCGGCGGGCTGGGGCTGCAGGTAGCCGATGTCTTCGAGAAAGGCCTGGTAGGCCGGCATGTCCGCGATGGGGCCGGGGTGTTCGGCGTGCCAGCGGTCGAGCAGGGCTTGCAGACGATCCCGCTCCGCCAGCAGGGCGCGATTTTGCGGGGCCAGGTCGTGGACCAGCTGATCGAAGCCGGCCCAGAACTGCGCCGCATCAACTGCCGTGCCTGGCAGGACTTCGTCGTCGATAAAGCGTTTGAGGTTTTCCGCCACCTGCAGGCGGTGGCTGGCGATACGCTGGGTCACGGCATGTACTCCTGAAGAAATGATCGGTTCAAAGCGCGGCGACAGCCGCGGCCGCAACCTGTGCATCCTGTTCCGACTTGACGCCGGACACCCCCACGGCGCCAACCACCTGGCCCTCGACGATCACTGGCACGCCGCCTTCCAGCGAGGTCAGCAGTGGTGCGCTGAGAAAGGCCGTGCGCCCGTTGTTGACCATCTCCTCGTAGCCCCTGGTCTCGCGTCGGCCAAGGGCGGCGGAGCGGGCCTTTTCCGTGGCGATATAGGCGCTGATCGGCGCGCAGCCATCGAGGCGCTCCAGGGCCAGGGGATGGCCGCCGTCGTCGACGATGGCGATGCTCACCTTCCATTGGTTGCGTTGGGCTTCCTCGCGGGCGGCGGTGAGGAGGCGGGTGATGTCGCTGTGTTCCAGCACGGCTTTGCTTTGCATGGGGTTCTCCTTTTTTCGACTGTGTAAGCGGTCTCTGTGGGAGCTGGCTTGCCAGCGATGGCGATGCTGAATTCACCGACGCTATCGCTGGCAAGCCAGCTCCCACAGGGGACGCGTGTGTTATGCCAAGGCTTCTTCCACCAATTCGATCCAGTGCCGCACCGGCGTGCGCCCGGCGCCGTCGAGGTGGGTCTGGCAGCCGATATTGGCGGTGACGATGACTTCCGGATTACCGGCCTCCAGGGCATTCAGGCGGTTGTCGCGCAGGCGCCGGGACAGCTCGGGCTGGGTCAGCGAGTAGGTACCGGCCGAGCCGCAGCACAGGTGCCCGTCGCTGACCGTGGTCAGGCTGAAGCCCAGGCGCTGGAGAATGTCTTCCACCGCACCACCCAGTTTCAGGGCGTGCTGCAGGGTGCAGGGGCAGTGGAAGGCCAGGCGCCGTTCGGCATGAATACCAAGCTGCTCCAGCGGCTCGGCACCGAGCACCTGGGCCAGGTCGCGGCTGAGCTGGCTGACCCGCGCGGCCTTGGCGGCATAGGCCGGATCCTGTTCCAGCAGGTGCTCGTAATCCCGCACGAAAGCGCCACAGCCACTGGCGGTCTGTACGATCGCTTCGGCCCCGGCCTCGATCGCCGGCCACCAGGCATCGATATTCCGGCGCGCCCGTTGCAGCCCCTGTTCCTGGGCATTCAGGTGATAGTCGACGGCACCACAGCAACCGGCTTCCCGCGCGCTGACCACCGAGATGCCGAGGCGATCCAGCACCCGTGCCGCCGCCGCATTGGTATTGGGCGACAGCGTCGGCTGCACGCAACCTTCCAGCATCAGCACCTTGCGCGGATGGCGGTCGAGTGGACGTGCCTTGGCCGGCACGGGACGACGCGGCAGCTTGGCCTTGAGGCTCTCCGGCAACAGTGGACGGAACACCTGCCCGGTGCGGGCCAGCGCCTTGAACACCACGGGATTCGGCACCAGCGCCCGCAGGCCCTGGCGCAGCAGGCGTTCACCCAGTCCGCGCGGCACCTGTTCTTCCACCACGGCGCGGCCGATATCCAGCAGGTTGTGGTACTCCACCCCGGACGGACAGGTGGTTTCGCAGTTGCGGCAGGACAGGCAGCGGTCCAGGTGCTCGCGTGTACTGGCGGTAACGTCCTGGCCTTCCAGCACCTGCTTGATCAGGTAGATGCGCCCGCGCGGGCCGTCCAGTTCGTCGCCCAGCAACTGGTAGGTGGGGCAGGTCGCGGTACAGAAGCCGCAATGCACGCAGGAGCGCAGGATGCGTTCGGCTTCGGCGGCGCGGGGCAGGGCCTTGGCCTGTTCGCTCAGATGGGTTTGCATGGCGTTTCAGACCTCCGCGTACAGTCGGCCAGGGTTGAAGATGCCCTGGGGATCGAGCTGCTTTTTCAGGTTCTGGTGGTAGCGCAGGAGCAGCGCGGGCAAGGGCTGGAACGGCGTTTCGTGGGCGCCGTAGCGGGTCGCATGACCGCCTGCCGCGGCCACCACCTGGCGGATCTCCTCGGCCGGCGCAGCGCTCAGCAGCCAGCGTTGCGCTCCGCCCCAGTCGAGCAATTGTTCGCCGGGTAGATCCAGGCACGGGCTGCTGTTGGGCAGGGACAGGCGCCACAGCGGCTGTTCGCTGGCGAAGAAGGGCAGGCGGTGTTCGCGCAACTGCGTCCAGTAGCGGCTGTCGATCCGCTCGCCGCCGAGGCGCTGGCAGGCGGACTTCACCGAACCTTCGCCCCCTTCAAGGCGCAGGTACAGATGTTCGCTGTCGTGACAGGCGGCGCTGATCGGCAGCGGCTGCTGGCCCCATTCGGCCAGTTCGCACAGCGCTTCGGCGGCGCCCATTTGCAGTTTCAGGCTGACGCAGGTGCGCGGCTTGGGCAGCACCTTGAGCGACACCTCGGCCAGCACGCCCAGGCAGCCGAAACTGCCCGCCAGCAGGCGCGACAGGTCGTAGCCGGCGACGTTCTTCATCACCTCGCCGCCAAAGCGCAGGAGCTTGCCGTGGCCGGTGATCAGGCGGGTGCCGAGCACATGGTCGCGTGCCGATCCGGCCCAGGGCCGACGCGGGCCGGACAGGCCGCTGGCGATGGCGCCGCCAAGGGTCGCGTCGGGGCCGAAGTGCGGTGGCTCGAAGGGCAGCATCTGGCCTTTTTCCTCAAGCGCCGCCTCGATGTCCGCCAGCGGCGTACCGGCGCGGGCGGTCAGCACCAGTTCGGTGGGGTCGTAGCTGACGATGCCGCGATGGCTGCGGGTGTCCAGCACCTCGCCCTGGACCGGGCGCCCCAGCAGCGCCTTGCTGTTGCCGCCCTGGATGCGCAGGGCGATAGCGTTGTTCAGGGCGTGGTTGACCTGCTCCAGCAGGTCGGTGCTGTGATCGTGATCGATGCTCATCAGAAGCGCTCCAGATCCGGAAAGGGCAGTTTTCCCTGGTGGATATGCATCGAGCCAAACTCGGCGCAGCGGTGCAGGGTGGGGATGTTCTTGCCGGGGTTGAGCAGGCCTTGCGGGTCGAAGGCATGCTTCACCGCGTGGAACAGGGTGATCTCCTCGCTGCTGAACTGGGCGCACATCTGGTTGATCTTTTCCCGGCCGACGCCGTGCTCGCCGGTGATGCTGCCGCCTACCGCCACGCACAGTTCGAGGATCTTCGCACCGAGGGCCTCGGCCCGTTCCAGTTCGCCGGGCTGGTTGGCATCGAACAGGATCAGCGGGTGCATGTTGCCGTCGCCGGCATGGAACACATTGGCCACGCGCAGGCCGAACTGGCCCGACAGTTCCTCGATGCCGCGCAGCACCGCCGGCAGTTCGCGGCGCGGAATGGTGCCGTCCATGCAGTAGTAGTCCGGGGAAATCCGCCCCACTGCTGGGAAGGCGTTCTTGCGCCCGGCCCAGAAACGCACCCGTTCGGCTTCGTCCCGGGCCAGGCGCACGTCGCTGGCACCGGCCTGGCGCAGCACGGCATCGACCCGCTCGCAGTCCTCGCGCACGTCCGCCTCGACCCCGTCCAGCTCGCACAGCAGCATGGCGGCGGCGTCCACCGGGTAGCCGGCGTGGATAAAGTCCTCGGCGGCGCGGATCGACAGGTTGTCCATCATCTCCAGGCCGCCGGGGATGATGCCGGCGCCGATGATATCGGCCACCGCGCGCCCGGCTTGCTCCACCGAGTCGAAGCTGGCCAGCAGCACCCGCGCCACCTGGGGCTTGGGCAGCAACTTGACGGTGACCTCGGTGACGATGCCGAGCATGCCTTCGGAGCCGGTGAACAGCGCCAGCAGGTCGAAGCCGGGGGAATCCAGGGCATCGCTGCCCAGGGTCAGGTGCTCGCCCTCGACGGTGAGGATGTCGACGCGCAGCAGGTTGTGCACGGTCAGCCCGTATTTCAGGCAATGCACGCCACCGGCGTTCTCGGCGACATTGCCGCCGATCGAGCAGGCGATCTGCGAGGATGGATCGGGGGCGTAGTACAGGCCATGGGGCGCGGCGGCCTGGGAGATTGCCAGGTTGCGTACCCCGGGCTGGACCCGGGCGAAGCGGCCCTCGGGGTTGACCTCGATGATGCGGTTGAAGCGCGCCATCACCAGCAGGATGCCTTTTTCCAGAGGCAGGGCGCCGCCGGACAAGCCGGTGCCGGCACCGCGGGCCACCACTGGCACCTGCTCGGCGTGGCACAGGCGCAACAGGGTCTGCACCTGCTCCAGGCGTTCCGGCAGTACCACCAGCAGCGGCACCACACGGTAGGCGGACAGGCCGTCGCACTCGTAGGGGCGCAGGTCTTCGGCGCTGTGGAGGATTTCCAGGTCGGGCAGGGCCTGGCGCAACTTGCCTAGCAACCGGGGCTTGTCGACATTGGGCAGGGCCCCGTCGACCCGTTCGTCATAGAGGATATTCATCGGCTCGGGCGTCCATTTCTTGTTATTGGCTGAACGCCTTGCAGACTGCGGGGGACAGGCGGGTCGCGTCGATGCCGGAATGAACTGGTCCTACCAGTTTGTGGGCGGGTTTCAAGCAGAAGATCGCTATTGCGGCGATTGTGTCGATACACTCCGGAGACAATTCATAAGAAAAATCGTACTGGTCCTACCAGTCCTGGAGCGTCTTCTCATGGCCGATTCCACCCCGGGCAAGACCCAGGTCGCCGACCAGGTGGCCGAACGTATCGAAAAGCTGATCGTCGATGGTGTGCTCAAGGTTGGCCAGGCCTTGCCCTCGGAACGGCGCCTGGTGGACAAGCTGGGTTGCTCGCGTTCGGCCCTGCGCGAGGGGCTGCGCATTTTGCGTGGGCGCGGCATCGTCGAGACCGAGCATGGCCGTGGCTCCTACGTCGCCGACCTGAGCCGCGCCGAGGACACCACGCCGTTGATGCACCTGTTCGCCTCGCAGCCGCGCACCCTGTACGACCTGCTTGAAGTCCGTGCCCTGCTGGAAGGGGAGTCGGCGCGGCTGGCGGCCTTGCGCGCCACCGATGTCGACCGCCTGCTGATCAAGCGCCGCTTCGATGAAATGGTCGCCTCCACCGAGCAGGATGCCCGCGAGCAGGCCCGTCTCGACCATGCCTTCCACCGGGCGATCAGCGAGGCCTCGCACAACCCGGTGCTGGTGCACACCCTGCAGGGCCTCAACGACCTGATGCTCAGCACCGTGTTCGCCTCGGTGAACAACCTCTACTGCCGCCCGGCGCAAAAGCGCCAGATCGACCGCCAGCACTCGCGGCTGTACCACGCGGTCATGGAGCAATTGCCGGAGCAGGCGCAGCGCGTGGCGCGGGAGCATCTGGGCAGCATCCGCGACAACCTGCGCGAGATCGAGCAGGAGGAACAGCGGCTGGTGCGCGCGACCATGCGTTTGCAAGGTTGGGAGTGAGGGGGCGTCTGTGCGCCTCATCGCTGGCAATGCCAGCTCCCACAGGTTCTGTGACAGACCTGGATCATGCGGCTGGCCCGGTACCCTGTGGGAGTCGGCGTTGCCGACGATGAGGCCATCAGCCTTGACATCGATCTTGCTGGTTGGGTTGTGTTCTTTGGGGCCTCATCGCTGGCAATGCCAGCTCCCACAGGGTCCGCGTCGTTCTTAGATCTGTTCTCTGCGCGATAGCGCAGCCTGAAAGGCTGGGCGGACTCCCACAGGTTCTGTGACTGACCTGGATCATGCGGCTGGCCCGGTACCCTGTGGGAGCCGGCATTGCCGGCGATGAGGCCAGCAGCCACAACATCAATCTGCTTGCCTGCCACCATGGAATCCCCCACAGGTTCTGCGTCTGGCCTGAAGCCGTCCTGTCGTACCCTTTCCACCCCCACTTGATTCCGGGTCTACCGCCCAACGGCATCAATGTATTTTTCAGTGTTTTTTAATTCACAAAAAAACATTTACAAAGTCGATGCACGCTGCAACTATGTCCCGGCGAATTGAAAAAAACAAAATCGCCCGGCGCTGATCCCCATCAGGCCACAACAACAACGATATGATCAGAACCTTTAGGCCGGGCCTGCCATGACCGGTCCTTCAGCGAAGGAGAACCTCTCCCGTGCATCGCTTCCATAGTCCTTCCCTTGCCCGCAGCCTGCGGGTTGCGAGCCTTGCGGCCATTGGCGTGCTGGCCCAGCCGGCCTTGGCCGATACCACCCTGCGCGTTGGCCTGGGGGCCGATATCCGCAGCACCGAACCTGGCGTCAATCGCGACGAAAACACCGATACGGTGATCCTGCATGTGGTCGAGGGCCTGGTCGCCCACCGTGAGGACGCTTCGGTCGGGCCGCTGCTGGCCAGCGCCGTGGACGTGTCCGACGACGGCCTGACCTACCGCTTCACCCTGCGCGACGGCGTGCATTTCCATAACGGTGCGACCCTGAGCTCGGCCGAGGTGAAGTGGACCTGGCAGCGCTACCTCGATCCGAAGACCCAATGGCGCTGCCTGCCCGAGTTCGACGGCCGCGGCGGGGCGAAGATCGTCGCCATCGACACCCCGGACCCGCGCACCGTGGTGTTCACCCTCGATCAACCCAACGCGCTGTTCCTCGCCTCGATGTCGCGCCCCGACTGTGGCGGTGCGGGCATCCTGCATCCGGATTCGCTGGCCGCCGACGGCAGCTGGAAGGCGCCGGTGGGCACCGGGCCGTTCACCTTCGCCGAATGGAAACCGGGACAGTACGTGCGCCTGGCGCGCTTCAAGGACTACAGCGCCCGCGCCGAAGCCGGCCCGGACGGCTTCACGGGCAACAAGCAGGCCCTGGTCGACAACCTGCGTTTCATGATCATCCCCGACCCCTCCTCGGCCAAGGCCGCGCTGCTGTCGAACAACGTCGACCTGCTGCCCGACGTCACCGCCAGCGACGCCCAGGAACTCAAGGCGGTACCGGGCATCCAGGTCTCGGTCAGCCCGATCATGGCCATCTGCGGCCTGCTGTTCCAGACCAACGACCCGCTGCTCAAGGACGTGCGCATCCGCCAGGCCATCGCCCATTCCCTCGACTACGGGCAGATGGTCACGGCGCTGTCCAACGGCCTGTCGCAGCCGAACAACTCGGCGATCCCGCAGACCAGCGCCTTCCATGACGAAGTGGCGAAACAGGGCTACCGCTACGACCCCGAGGAGGCCCGGCGCCTGCTCAAGGAGGCCGGCTACAAAGGCCAGCCGATCAGGATGATCGTCAACAAGCGCTACCAGCAGATGTTCGACATGGGCGTGCTCAGCCAGGCCATGGCCCAGGCCAGCGGCCTGAATATCCAGATGGAGACCCTGGAATGGGGTACCCAGCTGGAGCGCTACCAGAGCGGCAACTACCAGATGATGTCGTTCTCCTACTCGTCGCGCCTCGACCCGGCGCTGGGCTTCGACTCGCTGATGGGCGACAAGAGCAAGGAGCCGCGCAAGGTCTGGGACAACCCGCAGGCCCAGGCGCTGCTGCGCGAGGCGGTGCGCGAGAACGACACGGGCAAGCGCCAGGCGCTGTTCGACCGCCTGCACCAGCTGATGATCGAGGACACGCCGATGGTGATCATCTACAACGGCACGGTCATCGGCGCGCTGCGCGACAGCACCCGTGGCTATCACTCCTGGCCGGTGGCCAAGCCGCGGTTGTGGGGCGTCAGCCTCGCGGCGAAGTAGGGCGGGCCGGACGATGCTGCGCTTTATCCTGCAAAAACTCGGCATGGCGGTGCCGACCCTGCTGCTGATCTCGCTGATGGTCTTCGCCCTGATCCGCCTGGTGCCTGGCGACCCGGCGCTGCTCATGCTCGGCGATATGGCCGACCCGCAGAGCCTGGCCGACATGCGCCGCACCCTGGGCCTGGATCATTCGCTGGTGACCCAGTTCCTGATCTGGTTCAAGGCGGTGCTCAGCGGTGACCTGGGCTTCTCCATCAGTACCCGCGAAGCGGTGCTGCCGCTGATCCTCGAACGCTTCGCGGTCAGTGCCGGCATTGTCCTGGTGGCGGTGCTGCTGGCGACCCTGATCGCGGTGCCGGTGGGCCTGCTGGCAGCGTGGAAACAGAACAGCGCCCTCGATCTGGGCCTGGTCATGAGCGCCACGCTGCTGCTGTCGATCCCCAGCTTCTGGCTCGGCCTGCTGCTGCTCTATGCCTTCGGCATCAAGCTCGGCTGGCTGCCGGTGGTGGGCTACGTCAGCTTCGCCCAGGACCCCTGGCAGGCGCTGAGCTACCTGGTGCTGCCGATCGTCACCCTGACCCTGGTGGAAGTCGGCGCCATCACCCGCATGGCCCGGGCCAGCACCATCGAGGTGTTGCGCCTGGAGTACATCGCCCATGCCCGGGCCAAGGGTCTGTCGGAGCGTGCGGTGCTGTGGCGGCATGCCCTGCGCAATGCCTTCGCCCCGACCTGGACCCTGGTCGGCCTGATCCTCGGCAATCTGCTGGGCGGCATCGCGGTACTGGAAACGGTGTTCACCCTGCCGGGCATCGGCCGGCTGATGGTCGATGCGATCTTCGCCCGCGACTACCCGGTGCTGCAGGGCTGCCTGCTGCTGATCACCTTCGTCTATGTGCTGGTCAACCTGTTCGTCGATCTGCTCTACCCACTGTTCGATCCAAGGGTGAAGTTATGAGTTCGAAACCCTCCCTGGCGCCGCTGGCCGCGCCCGCCGCGACGCCGCGCAAGGCGCTGCGGGCCTGGCCGCCGGCCAATGCGCTGATCGGCGCCACGCTGCTCGCGCTGCTGGTCCTGCTGGCCTTGCTCGGCCTGGTCTGGACGCCGTTCGACCCGCTGCGCATCGACCTGCTGTCGCGCTTGCAGGCACCTTCGGCGCTGCACTGGCTGGGCACCGACGAGTTCGGTCGCGACGTGTTCAGCCGCCTGCTGATCGGCGCCCGCACCAGCCTGTGGATCAGCCTGCTGGCAGTGTCGTTCGCGGTATGTGCCGGCACCCTGATCGGCATGCTCGCCGGCTACCTGCGTGGCTGGACCGACCGCCTGCTGATGATGTGCAACGACGCGCTGCTGGCGTTTCCCGGCATCCTCATGGCCCTCGGCATCATGGCCATCATCGGCGCCAGCCAGTACGGCATCGTCCTCGCCCTGGGCATCGCCTACACGCCGTCGGTGGTGCGGGTGGTGCGCGGTAGCGTGCTGTCCCTGCGCGAGCTGGAGTTCATCGAGGCCTCGCGGGTGATCGGCAACTCCGAGCTGTACACCATGCTGCGCCATATCGCGCCCAACTGCCTGGCCCCGCTGTGCGTGCTGGCCACCAGCATGTTCGGCTGGGCGCTGCTCTCGGAAAGCGCCCTGAGCTTCCTCGGCCTCGGCGTGCCGCCACCGGCGGCGACCTGGGGCAACATGCTCGCCAGCAGCCGGCCGTACATCGCTTCGGCGAGCTGGCTGGGCATCTTCCCCGGGCTGTTCATCTGCCTGGCGCTGCTGGCCATCAACCTGTTCGGCGATGCCCTGCGCGATCGTCTCGACCCGCGCATGAGGAAATGACCATGACCCACGCCAATTCCCTGTTGCAGGTACGTGACCTGCAGATCCGTGTCGGCGAGCACGGCCCGCTGGCCGTAGATGGCCTGAGCTTCGACGTGGCGCCGGGCGAGATCGTCGCTCTGGTCGGCGAGTCCGGCAGCGGCAAGACCATGGCCGCCCGCGCTGCCATCGGCCTGCTGCCGCTGCCGATGCAGGTCTGTGGCGGTCGCCTGGAGTTCCAGGGCCAGGACCTGGTCAGCCTCGACACCCGCGCCCTGCGTGCCATCCGTGGCGCGCAGATCGGCATGGTGTTCCAGGAACCGATGGTCTCGCTCAACCCGGCGCTGACCATCGGTCGGCAGATGGCCGAGGCCCTGGAGCTGCACACCGACCTCGACCCGCCGGCGATCCACCAGCGCTGCGTGGACATGCTCCAGCGCATCGGCATCCGCGACGCCGAGCGCTGCCTGGACTCCTGGCCGCACCAGTTCTCCGGCGGCATGCGCCAGCGCATCATGCTGGCCTCGGTGATGTTGCTGCGGCCCAAACTGCTGATTGCCGACGAGCCGACCACCGCCCTGGATTGCCTGGCGCAACTGGACGTGATCGAGCTGATGCTGGAGCTGACCCGCGAGCAGGGCACGGCGATCCTGTTCATCAGCCACGACCTGTCGCTGGTCGCACGCTATGCCCACAAGGTGGTGGTGATGCGCCAGGGCCAGGCGGTGGAGCAGGGCGCCATCGGCGATATCCTCCTGGCACCCAAGGCCGAGTACACCCGCCAGTTGCTCGAAGCCCTGCCGCGCCGGGGCGAATTGCCACCGCTGCCGGCCAGCGACGGGCCGCTGGTGGAGGTCGACCAGGTGTGCATCGAGCACCCGGGCCCGGCCAATTTCTGGGGCAAGCGTGCATACAAGCGGGTGGTGCATTCCGCCAGCCTGAGTATCGCCCCGGGTGAAACCCTGGCCCTGGTCGGCGGCAGCGGGTCGGGCAAGACCACCCTCGGCCGTTCGCTGGTCGGCCTGGTCAAGCCCTGTGCCGGTGCGATCCGTTTCAAGGGCGTGGACATCCTCAAGGCAGCCAATCGCACCCACCGCCTGCAATGCCAGATGATCTTCCAGGACCCGTTCTCGTCCCTCGATCCGCGCATGCGCATCGGCGAGATCCTCCTCGAACCGCTGCGCCACGAGCCGGGCCTGAGCGCCACCGGACGCCGCGAGCGGGTGGCGCAGACCATGCGCGATATCGGCCTGCCGGAAGCCTTCGCCGAGCGCTTCCCGCACCAGTTGTCCGGTGGCCAGCGCCAGCGCGTGGCGATCGGCCGGGCACTGGTGCGCCACCCGCAACTGGTGATCGCCGACGAGCCGATCTCGGCCCTGGACATGACCATCCAGAAGCAGATCCTCGAACTGTTCGAGCGCCTCCAGGCGCGCTACGGCTTCGCCTGCCTGTTCATCTCCCACGACCTCTCGGCGGTGGAGCGCATCGCCCACCGGGTGGCGGTGATGCACCAGGGCGAGGTGGTCGAGGTGGGCAGCCGCGAACAGGTCTTCGATGACCCGCGCCACCCCTACACCCGGCAGTTGCTGGCGGCAGCCAGCCCGCTGGAGAAGCTCGACGACGGCAGTTACCGAATACGTCGCGCCAGCTGACCTGAACCCCTGATCCAACCCCAGCGCGCCGGCTCCCGCAGCGGCGTGGCGGGGCAAGTCATGTCCGAAAAACAACAACAACAGCCTTTCCACAACGACTGCCAGGAGCCAGAACCCAATGAAACACGCAAACCTCAACCTGTTGCTCACCGGTGTCGGCCTGCTCTCCGTGCAGGCCCATGCCGACTTCATCAAGGACAGCAAGGCCTCGCTGGAACTGAAGAACTACTACTTCAACCGCGACTACCGGGAGGACGCCGGCCAGTCCAAGCGCGAGGAGTGGGCCCAGGGCTTCACCCTCAACCTGCAATCGGGCTTCACCGAAGGCACCGTCGGTTTCGGCGTGGACGCGGTGGGCATGCTCGGCCTCAAGCTCGACTCCAGCCCGGACCGCTCTGGCTCCGGCCTGCTGTCGCGGGACAACGAGGCCGAAGCGGGCAAGCCGAGCTACGCCAAGCGCGCCCAGGACGAGTATTCCAAGCTGGGTGTCACCGGCAAGGTGCGCTTCGCCCAGAGCGAACTGCGCAGCGGCCACCTGCTGCCGGACCTGCCGACCCTGCAACCGAACACCAGCCGGATCTTCCCGCAGACCTTCCGCGGCACCCAGCTCAAGTCCGGCGACGTCCCCGGCCTGGCCCTGATCGGCGGGCAGATCGACCGGGTGCGCCAGCGCGAGTCCACCGACTACGAGGAAATGGGCCTGACCAGCCAGAGCGGCGCCTACCGCAGCTCGGCGAAAAGCGACAAGTTCCGCTTCATCGGCGGCGACTACAAACTCACGCCGAACCTGCAACTGACCTACCACTTCGCCCAGCTGGAGGACATCTACCAGCAGCACTACGTCGGCCTGAAGCACAGCTTCGCCCTCGGCGGTGGTGCACTGAAGACCGATATCCGCTACTTCGATGCCGACAAGGCCGGCGCCGGGCTGGCCGGTGAAGTCGACAACCGCGCCCTGAGCACCCGCCTGGCCTGGAGCTACAAGGGCCACACCTTCGGCGGCGGCTATCAGGAGCAGTTCGGCGACACGCCGTTCACCTATGTCGACGGCACCAACACCTTCCTGTTCTCCGAGTACCAGTTGAGCAACTTCTCGCAGACCAAGGAACGCACCTGGCACGCGCGCTACGACTACGACTTCGCCGCCCTGGGCATTCCCGGCCTGAGCTTCTCGACCCGCTGGGCCAAGGGCGACCAGGCCGTGGTCAAGGGCTTCGATGGCGAGGCGCGGGAATGGGAGCGGGATATCGACCTGGGCTACGTGTTCCAGAACGGGCCGCTGAAAGGGCTGTCGCTGCGCTGGCGCAATGCGTTGACCAAGGCCAACTACCTGCGCGACATGAACGAAAACCGGGTGATCCTCGGTTACACCGTGGCGATCTGGTAATGGACGGGGTGGCGCGAATGCATGGCCTATCTGCTGGTCACGGTCCCTGTGGGAGCCGGCGTTGCCGGCGATCGGGGCAACGCCGAGGGTCAGCCCTTGCCCCGCGCCACCCCCATCTTGCTCGCCACTTCCAGATGGCGATGGAGCAGGGTCGAGGCCCATTCGTTGTCGCCCTGTTCCAGCGCATCGAGGATCGCCAGGTGTTCGCGGCACGAGACCTTGACCCGCTCGACGTTGTTCACCGAATGGAACTCGCTGAGCCGGCGCAGGCGGTTCTGCTGCTGCACCGCCTGGAGGATGTAGGCGTTGCCCGAGGCGGCGGCGAGCAGTTCATGGAACTGCGCGTTGCTCTCGAAGAAGCGCTTGCTGTCGGCCACCCCTTCGAGCAGGTCCAGTTGCTGCCGGCGGCAGCGCTGCATCTGCTCGGGGTTGAGGCGGAAGGTCGGCTCCAGCAGCCCGGCCGGCTCCAGCAGCATGCGGAAGCGGTAGCTCTCGAAACGGGTCTGGCGGTCGCTCAGGGTCGGCGCGAACTGCCAGCCGTGGCCGTGCTTGCGCTGCATCACGCCTTCATCGGACAGGCGCAGCAGGCAGCGGCGCAACACGCTCTTGCCGACGCCGTAGCGGCGCAGCAGGTCGCTTTCCGAGACCTGGTCGGGCAGCGCCTGGTTCAGGCGGTCGTCGATCAGCCGGGCATACAGCGCATCTTCTTCGTTGTGCAGCTCGCTGACCTGGGTCTGCGCCGCCACCGGCTCCAGCGGCACGCGAAAACCCTGCTGCGGCAGTGGCTCGATCAGTTGCTGCCCGGCCAGGTAGGCCAGCGCGCCGCGTATCGGCGAGCGCGACACGCCGAAGCGTTCCGCCAGCTCGACTTCCTTCAGGTGGCTGCCGGCAGGCAGTTCGCCGTTGTGGATGGCCGTGAGGATCTGGCCGGCAACCTTGGTCTGCAGCGAAGTGAGTTGAGCCATGGGGCGATGTCGTTCCTGTGACGGGTGAGGAGGGCGGGGGAGACAGCCCCGTCAATGTACCCATTGTTGTTTTATTTTGCATTTAAAAACATTGGCGGTTCGCCGCCGAGCTTTCGAGGAATCGCGTTGATGAGTTACATCCCACTGCCACGAGCCTTGCCCCGGGACAAGGGCGTCGATCCCCAGGCCATCGTCGACTTTCTTAGCGCGGTCCAGGCCGCCGGGCTGGAGCTGCACAGCTTCATGCTCTACCGCGATGGCGCCGTGGTCAGCGAGGCGTTCTGGCGGCCATATGCGGCACGACGCCCGCATGTGCAGCACTCGGCGACCAAGAGCTGGACCGCAACCGGCATCGGCCTGTTGATCGACGACGGGCACCTGGCGCTGAGCGACAAGGTGGTGGGTTTCTTCCCCGAACTCTGCCCGCCGCAGATCAGCGCCAATCTCGCGGCGATGACCGTGGAAGACCTGCTGACCATGCGCACCGGGCACCGCCGCGGCATTTCCGGCGGCGACTGGCGCAACCTGGCCAGCAGTTGGGTCCAGGCCTTTCTCGACGAACCGGTGGAAGAAGCACCGGGCCGTTCGTTCATCTACAGCAGCGCCAGCAGCTTCATGCTCTCGGCCATCGCCAGCAAGGTCAGCGGCCAGACCCTGCATCAGTTGCTCGACGACCGGGTGCTGCGCCACCTGGGCATGGACCCGCTGACCTGGGACCTGGCTCCGGAGGGGGTCAACAGCGGCGGCAATGGCCTGAGCTGCACCAGCGAGGACTCGCTGAAGTTCGGCGTGCTGCACCTGCAACGCGGCCAGTGGAACGGCGCGCAGCTGCTGTCACCGCAATGGATCGACGCCGCTACCCGCAACCAGGTCGAGGACGTGTGGATGGGCGAGTTCGACGGCAAGCAGTACCTGCCGCGCAATCCCGCCGACAACGCCAGCCGCCGCGAAGGCTATGGCTACCAGTGGTGGATGACCCGCCACGGCGGCTACTACGCCTCCGGGGTGTTCGGCCAGCAATGCATCGTGCTGCCGGAGCAGAACAGCGTGATCGTCTTCACCAGCGGCCTGCGTCTGGGGGAAAAGCGCTTGCATGCAGCGCTGTGGCAGCACCTGTTCCCCGGCCTCGGCCGCAGCAGCGACAACGCCGACGCGGCCCAGGCGCGACTCGACGCGCTGGTCGACAGCCTGCGCGTGCCGGAACTGGCGGGGGCCAGCGATTCCCTGGCGCGCATCGAGATGGCCGGGCGCTGGCGCATGGAGCCCAACGAGGACCAGGTCAGCGAGATCGCCCTGGCCTTCGACGCCGAGGGCTGCGACTTCACCCTGGTCGATCATCGCGGCAGCCACCGGGTGCGGGTCGGCCTGCACCAGGCCGTCGAGTCGTCCACCAGCATCACCGGCAACTACCTGCACCACCAGTACCAGCCCGAGCAGACCCCGGTGGTCGCCCACGGACGCTGGGACCAGCAGGGCAGCCTGCACATGCTCTGGCGCTTCGTCGAAACCGCCTTCACCGACCATGTCCACTGCCGCCTCGACGACGGCGTGCTGCTCTTCGACCGCGGCGTGAACACCAATGCCGGCGCCCTGCAACGCCCGACCCTGCGCGGCCAGCGCCTCTGAACCAAGGACATCCGTCATGACCCAAGCTTTGCACACCGGCCTGTGGGCCCCCTTTACCCCGATGCGTGACTTTGCCCGCCAGCCGATGCTGTTCGAGCGCGCCGAAGGCATGTACTACTTCACCCCAGAAGGTCGCCCGGTGCTCGACGCCATGGCCGGCCTCTGGTGCGTCAACGCCGGCCATGGCCAGCCGCGCATCGTCGAGGCGATCCGCGAGGCGGCGGGGCGCCTGGACTTCGTTTCCTCGTTCAAGATGAGTCACCCGGACGCCCTGCGCATGGCCGATGCCCTGGTGGCGGTGGCGCCGCGCGGACTGGACAAGGTGTTCTTCACCAACTCCGGCTCGGAAGCGGTGGACACCGCCCTGAAGATCGCCCGGGCCTACCATCAGGCCCGTGGCGACTGTCGCCGGACCAAGCTGATCGGCCGCGCCAAGGGTTACCACGGCATGGGCTTCGGTGGCTTGTCGGTGTCGGGGATCGGCCGGCAGAAGCGCGACTTCGGCCCGCTGCTGGGCGATGTCGCGCACCTGCCGCTACCCTACGACGCCAGCCTGCGCTTCAGCGCCGGACAGCCGGAGCAGGGCGCGCACTACGCCGAAGCCTTGGTCCAGTTGCTGGAAATCCACGACCCGGCCACCGTGGCCGCAGTGATCGTCGAACCGGTGACCGGCTCCGGCGGGGTCTACGCGCCGCCGCTGGGATACCTGCAACGCCTGCGCGAGCTCTGCGACCAGCACGGCATCCTGCTGATCTTCGACGAAGTGATCACCGGCTTCGGCCGTCTCGGCGACAGCTTCGCCGCCCAGGCCCTGGGCGTGACCCCGGACCTGATGACCACCGCCAAGGGCCTGACCAACGGCGCCGTGCCCATGGGCGGCGTGCTGGTCGGCGCGGCGGTGTACGAGGCCTTCATGCACGGCCCGGAAACCGCCATCGAGCTGATGCATGGCTACACCTACTCGGCGCACCCGCTGGCCTGCGCCGCCGGGCTGGCGACCCTGGCAGTGCATGAGGAACTGGGCATCAACGCCCATGTGCGGGCGTTGGCGCCGGTCTGGCAGAGTGCGGCTTTGGCGTTGCGCGGGCAGCCGCTGGTGCGTGATGTGCGGGCCATCGGCCTGCTCTGCGCGGTGGAACTGAACGGCCGCGCGGCGGAAGTGGCACGGCATTGCTTCGAGGCCGGGGTGCTGGTGCGTGCCTCAGGCGATAACATCGTGCTGTCGCCGCCGCTGGTGGTGACGGCCGAGGAGATCGGGCTGATCTTCGATACCCTGCGCCAGGCACTGGAGCGGGTCGCATGAACGCCCTCGACTTCTATATCGACGGGCGCTGGGAAACGCCCGTGGCGCGGCCGACCCTGGAGGTGATCGATCCCCATGACGAGCAACCGTTCAGCCGTATCAGCCTGGGCCACCGCGACGATCTCGACCGCGCCGTGGCTGCCGCGCAGCGGGCCTTCGTCGGCTTCTCACAGTGGACTCGCGAGCAGCGCCTGGCGTTGCTCGCAGCGATCATCGGAGGCTACCGCGCACGCAGCGAAGAGCTGGCGCAACTGGTGCATCGGGAAATGGGCGCGCCGCTGTCCCTGGCTCGCTCGGCCCATGTGCCGGCCGGGCTTGGCCATCTGCAGCGGGCCCACGACGTGCTGCGCGACTACGCCTTCGACCGTGCCCATGGCACCACCCTGGTCTGCCGCGAGCCGATCGGCGTGTGCGGCCTGATCACCCCGTGGAACTGGCCGCTCAACCAGCTCACCTGCAAGGTCGCGCCGGCCCTGGCTGCCGGTTGCACCCTGGTGCTCAAGCCCAGCGAACGGGCGCCGATGTCGGCCATGCTGCTGGCGCAGATCCTCCATGACGCCGGGGTGCCGGCGGGAGTGTTCAACCTGGTCAATGGCGACGGCGTGACCATCGGCGACGGCATTGCCCGCCATCCGGGGATCGACATGGTCTCGTTCACCGGCTCGACCCAGGCCGGCATCGCCGTGGCCAAGGCCGCGGCGGACACGGTCAAGCGGGTGTCCCAGGAGCTGGGCGGCAAGTCGGCCAACCTGATTCTTGCCGATGCGGATTTCGACGTTGCGGTTCGCCACGGCGTCAGCGCCTGTTTGCGCAACAGCGGCCAGTCGTGCAATGCACCGACCCGGCTGTTGGTGCCGCGTGCCTTGCAGGAGCGGGCTATCGAGATTGCCCGGGAGGTGGCGCAGGCGGTGTGCTTCGATGACCGCACGCCTGCCAGCGCCATGGGGCCGCTGGCCAATGCCGCGCAGTTCGAGCGGGTGCAGCAGATGATCGGTGCGGCAGTGGAGCAGGGCGGACGCCTGGTTTGTGGTGGTGTCGGGCGGCCGGTGGGGATCGAGCGCGGCTATTTTGTCCGGCCGACGGTGTTCGCCGATATCACTCCGGATTTGCCGCTGGCCCGTGAAGAGGTGTTCGGCCCGGTGCTGGCGATCATGCCTTACGACAGCGAGGAACAGGCTATCGCCATGGCCAACGACAGCCTCTACGGGCTGTCCGGCTATGTCACCGCCGGCAGTCTGGAGCGGGCTCGCGCGGTGGCGCGGCGGCTGCGTACCGGCATGGTTCACCTCAACGGCAGCAAGGCCGACAACGGCGCGCCCTTCGGCGGCTACAAGCACTCGGGCAATGGCCGGGAGTGGGGCGTGCATGGGCTGGAGGATTATCTGGAGGTGAAGTCGGTGTTTGGTTACCAGCCAGGCTGAGAGGTCGGTTCTGATGGCCTCTACACATTCCGGCCAGGTGAAACGCGGATCCTGTGGGAGCTGGCTTGTCGGAACGCCGAACCGCAGCGATAGCGGTAGTGAACTCACCGGCGTCATCGCTGCATAGGTATCTACACAACTTCAGATCAGCCATGAAGCCACAGGCCGCCGAGTAC